>JACDFX010000099.1 GCA_013815575.1 Rubrobacter sp. | reverse complement strand
CGAGGCGATGAGCCTGAAGGTCAACTTCCGCGCGATGGCGATCACGGATCGGCTCCGCGATGACGGCATCGAGGGCGTAACGGACATTTGCCCTTCCAACGCCTCCTACATGGTCCGCATAGACCCAGACGTGCTGCCGCCGGACGACCTGATCCAGCGCCTCCAGCAGATAGACGAGGAGGTCGGAGCCGTGCGCGGGTTCGAGCTCGCGACCCGCGTGGTGGACGTGCCCGTGATGATTGGGGACCCCTGGACGCACGAGACGCTGATGCGCTTCCGCGACCGCCACCAGGACCCGGACGCTACCGATCTCGAGTACGCGGCCCGGATCAACGGCTTCGATTCCACGGATAGCTTCATCGAGGCGCTTCTGGGATCACCGTGGCTGGTGACCATGATCGGGTTCGTGCCGGGGCTGCCCTGGACGTACCAGCTCGTCCCGCCGGAGGAGCAGATCGAGGTCCCCAAATACGTCCGGCCCCGCACCTACACGCCCGAGCGGGCCTTCGGCTTTGGCGGGGGCTTCGCGGTGATCTACTCCGTCGAGGGAGCGGGCGGCTACCAGCTCTTCGGGCTAGCCCCGGCTCCGGTGCTGGACGTGCGGCAGGAGTTGAAGGACTTCCAGGATTCGATGGTCTTTCCCAAGCCTGGAGACGTCTTCAAGTACCGGGGCGTGGACCGGGACGAGTTCGACGAGGTGCGGGCGCGTGTCGAGGATGGCTCCTTCGAGTACCGAATCAGGGAGTTCACGTTCCGCGCGGATCGTGCGCTCGAGGACCCGCACGCCTACAACGAGGAGATCCTGGGGGTCCTGTATGGCGATTAAGGTCAGGCAACCGGGGCTCCTGACGACCGTGCAGGATACGGGACGCTTCGGCGAGTATGCTCTCGGGATGCCGCCGAGCGGGGCGATGGACGTGTTCTCCTACCAGGTCGGCAACAACCTCGTGGGCAACGAGGACGGCGCGGCGGGGCTCGAGATTACCTACTTCGGCCCCGAGCTAGAGTTCACGGAAGCCGCCGTCGTCGCCGTAACCGGCGCACGGATGCCGCCGAAGATAAACGGCGAGGAAGCGCCTCTCTGGGAGACGTTCTCTGTGGAGGCGGGGGACGTGCTCTCGTTCGACTACCTCCAGAGCGGGGCGCGGTGTTATCTGGCGGTGGCGGGCGGGATAGACGTGCCCGAGTTCATGCACAGCCGCTCGACTTACACCCTGATAGGGCTTGGCGGTTTCGAGGGACGCGCCCTGCGGGAGGGCGACGAGTTGCAGGTCGGGGAGCTGAACGGGAAGCCAGACGGACTCTCCGCCAGGGTCGGTCTGGCCGTGGCGAGTCAGCAAATCCCCGCATATAGCAAAGAGACCGAGCTTCGCGTCATCATCGGCCTCGCCAGCTACCGGCTGACGGAGGCGAGCATGGAGGAGTTTCTGGGCACGGAGTGGACGGTGACGACCGACGCCGACCGCGTAGGCTACCGCTACCGGGGCGGAGAGATCGAGTTCGTGGAGCGGGAGCAGCCGGCCGGGGCGGGCGCGGACCCGGCTAACGTCGTGGACTTCGGCTATCCGATAGGCTCCGTCCAGATCCCCGGCGGCGTCGAACCCATCGTGCTGATGAACGACGCCGTGACCGGCGGCGGATACGCGACCATCGGCACGGTCATCAGCGCCGACCGCGACCGCCTGGCTCAATCCAAGACCAACGACAAGACCCGTTTCGTATCCGTGGGGCTCGAGGAGGCGCTCGCGGCCCGCGAGCAGCGGCGGCGGCAACTGGCGGACATCAAGTCAAGCCTCGGTGGTTGACTTTCAGAACAACATGGACTAGCTCAGGGAGGTAGGGCTCATGCGGATAGACCTCAACTGCGACATGGGAGAGAGCTTTGGCCCGTGGAGGATGGGCCACGACGAGGGGATGATGCGCCACATTTCTTCGGCAAACGTCGCGGGCGGGTTCCATGCGGGGGATCCATCCACGATGCGGAAGACCGTCGCGCTAGCCAATGAACATGGGGTCGCGGTCGGGATACACTGCGGGTACCGGGACCTCGTCGGGTTCGGGCGGCGGGAGATGGATGTTTCTCCGGACGAGATCCACGACGAGCTTCTCTACCAGCTCGGCGCGCTGAGGGAGTTCGCCCGGCTCCACGACTTGGAGGTCCAACACGTCAAGCCGCACGGCTCGCTATATATGGTCGCCGCGCGCGACGAGGAGCTCTCGCGCGCGATCGTGGAGGCCATCCAGCGCGTGGACCCCGGTCTCGTACTGTTCTGCATGCGGGCCTCCGTCACCTACGACCTCGCCCGGAAGATGGACCAGCCGGTCGCGGCGGAGTTCTACTCGGATCGCGAATATGGCGACGACGGACGGATCGTCTTCACCCGCGCCGTGACCGAAGAGCTGGAGCCCGAGGAGGTCGGTGAACGGGTCGTGCGGGCCTTGACCGAAGGAAGGGTCAGGACCGAGAGCGGCAAAGACATAGAGGTGGCCTCTGACTCGGTGTGCGTCCACGGGGATACGCCGGGCGCGGTGGAGCTGGCCGCGGCCATAACGAAGAAGCTGCGGGACAGCGGTATCGAGGTCAGCCCCCTTGGCCGCGCGGAGGCAAGGGTTTGAAGGTTCCCCCACGACATTTCCCCGAGAGGAGCGTGTACCTTGGACGATAAGACGGTCAAGAGCCCGATGCCTGGCACTTTCTACCGCAGTCCCGACCCGGAGAGTGCCCCCTACGTGAGCGAGGGAGACAGGGTCTCCGCGGGCGACACGGTTGGGCTCATCGAAGTCATGAAATCGTTCCACGAGATAAAGAGCGAGCAGGACGGCACGGTCACGAAGTTCCTGGTGGAGAACGAGGGCGCCGTCGACGCGGGCCAGAACCTCGTCGAGTTGGAGTAGAGGAGGAATCATGGCCGAGACATCCGGGCGATACGTCGGCAGCAGCGTCCCGCGCAAGGAGGACTCCACGCTCCTGACGGGACGCGGGAGGTTCACGGACGACATCCGGCTGCCGGAGATGCTGCACATGACCCTCCTGCGCAGCCCTCACGCGCACGCCAGGATCACGGACGTTGACGTCTCCGGCGCGCTGGAGCGGCCGGGCGTCGTGGCGGCGTTTACCGGCGAGGAACTGGCCGAGGAGTGGGTGGTCGGCATACCGACAGGCTGGCCGGTAACGGAGGACATCAAGATACCGGACCACTGGCCGCTGGCCCGCGGCGAGGTGAACCACGCGGGCGACGGCGTGGCCGTGGTGGTCGCCACAGACCGCTACAAGGCTCAGGACGCCCTGGAGTTCATCGAGGTGGACTACGAGGTACTCCCCGCGGTTGTGGACGTCGAGGCCGCGCTCGAGGACAAGGCGCCGCTCGTTCACGAGGATCTCGGCACCAACAAGTGCTACACATGGCCTTTAGGGACCGGGGACATAGACGACGCCTTCTCCAAGGCTGACGTGGTGGTCAAGGGACGTTACGTGCAGCAGCGTTTGATCCCGAGCGCCATCGAGCCTCGGGCGGTGGTGGCCAACCCAGAGCCGGCCACCGGCGACCTTACTCTCTACACCTCGACCCAGGTACCGCACTTCGTCAGAGACATCGTCGCCGTCATATGCGGCATCCCGCAGACCCGGCTTAGGGTCGTCGCCCCTGACGTGGGCGGCGGCTTCGGCGGCAAGCTCAACGTCTACGCTGAGGAGGCGCTCGCGCTCGCGCTGGCGCGGAGGCTCGGGACCCCGATCAAATGGGTAGAGGACCGCTCGGAGAACCACATGGCGAGCACCCACGGCCGCGGCCAGGTCCAGCATATCGAGCTCGCCGCGACGAATGAGGGCAAGATCCTGGGCATGAAGGTCAGGCTCCTTGCGGACATGGGCGCCTACCTGCAGCTCCTGACCCCTGGTATCGCCATCTTCGGCTCCTTCACCTATCCTGGCCTCTACACCTTCGACGCCTACTCCTTCGAGTGCACGGGGGTCTTCACCAATCTCACCCCGACCGACGCCTACCGCGGCGCCGGCCGTTCGGAGGCGGCCTATGCCCACGAGCGGATCATGGACGACCTGGCGCGCGAGCTCGGCATGGACCCGGCGGAAGTGCGCCTCATGAACCTGATCCCCCCATTCGACGAACCGACCACTACCCCCGCCGGCGTCATGTACGACTCCGGTAACTACGAGGCGTGCATGAGGAAGGCTCTGGATCTGGTGGACTACGAGGGAGTCCGCGCTGAACAGCGGCGGCGGCGCGAGTCCGGGGACGTGAAGCAGATCGGGGTCGGCATCGGCAACTTCACCGAGAGCGGCGGCCTCTCGCCCTCGAAGGTCGCCGCGGGCGTCCGATTGCAGAGCGGCGGCTGGGAGGCGGCATCCGTGCGGATGCTCGCCTCGGGCAAGGTCGAGGTCGTGACCGGGACCTCTCCACACGGCCAGGGACACGTAACCTCGTGGTCCCAGATCGCGGCCGACGCCCTCGGAGTATCGGTCGAGGATGTGAAGGTGCTGCACGGCGACACCCTGGTGGCCCCGATGGGCCGCGACACGTACGGATCGAGGAGCCTGCCCGTGGGCGGCGTGGCCGTCAGCCTGGCCTGCGGCAAGGTGGTGGAGAAGAGCAAGAAGATCGCGGCCCATATGCTGGAGGCCGCAGAGGACGACATCGAGTTCGAAGGTGGGCGCTTCTCCGTCGCGGGGTCGGCGGACCAGAACGTCTCGATGCAGCAGGTCGCTGGCGCGGCGCACCTCGCGGCGGACCTTCCAGAGGGCATGGAGCCGGGGCTCTCGGAGAGCCAGGTCTTCGACCCGCCGAACTTTACCTGGCCCTTCGGGACGCACGTCTGCGTTGCGGAGGTGGACACGGAGACGGGCAAGGTGAGCATCCCTAAGTACGTCGCGGTCGATGATTGCGGGCCGGTCGTGAATCCCCAGATAGTGGACGGGCAACTCCACGGAGGTATCGCGCAGGGCATAGCCCAGGCGCTATACGAGGAGGCGGTCTACGACGAGGACGGGAACCTGACCACGAGTACGATGGCGGACTACTTGATCCCCGGCGCCCCGGAGATACCATCCATGACCCTGGACCGCACCGAGACGCCCTCGCCGACGAACCCAATGGGCGTAAAGGGCATCGGGGAGTCGGGGACGATCGGCTCTTCTCCAGCGGTCATGAACGCGGTTATAGACGCACTCGGGCACATAGGCGTCACGCACATGGACATGCCCGCCTCACCGATGCGGGTGTGGCGCGCGATCCAGGACGCCAGATGATCTCGCTGTGAACAGTACCAGTCAGGTGAGAGACGATCCTCTTGCCGCGGGAGTGCCCGCCTGGATGCGCCGTGGCTGTCCGCATGCCGGCCGAATCAAGGTAGTGCCGCGTGGCGGAGAATTCGGCCCTTGGGCTAATGAATTGCGCGAGCCAGACCTCTATATTGCAGGCGCTCCGGATCCGTGACGACGAGCAACCTTTCGCCCCTCCAGAGAGCGAGCGAGGAGGCCAGGCTGGATCTCGCCGTAGACGGCAGGTTTGTGGGCGTGTCTCTCTTCATCACCGTTTGCGATAGCCTCTCTTCGCTTCTCCTCTACTCTCCTCCGCCCCGGAAGATGGAGCTGAAGCGCCGGATCAGGATGCCCGCCAACACCGCCCAACCCACGGCAGGGAAGGTGATCAACAACCCCGTGGCGAAGAGGACGCCCATCTGGCGCGATGGACCACTGAGCCACTGGAGGAGCGCGCCAGGCACGGCCCACATCAGAAGGAGCCCGACGGCCGACAGACCACCCGCCGCGCTCGCCTCGTGGTGTCGGCGAACACCAGGTCGACCGGGGGTATGAGGTCCTGGGAGAAGTAGGTGCGCCAGGCGATCGCCACGACGACCAGGCCGACGGCGAACCCAACGAGGTCCGCGAAGTACTGTTGCCGCCGTCCTTCGCGCTCGAAGGCGGCCGAGTTCGCAGGGCGGCGGAGCAGCCATCCGGCCTTGAAATCGTAGCCCATGTCGGCGAAGGCGGGCCCGGTGGAGGCCGTGTACCCGGCGAGCAGGGCCAAGGGTACCGCCGGGAACCCGATGATGATGCCGACCCCGAGGAAAGCCAGCGCCGTCCCGAAGGCGGGGAACCACCCGGCGTGCATCGCGGAGAGGCCGACGCCGTGTGCGGCGCCGCGTACGGGCAGTCCAGCCCGGAGCGCGTGAACCGGCGCAACGGCTACCGTGCCCGCGAGTTCGACACCCGCGCCGGCACGCTCGAGCTGCAGATCCCGAAGCTGCGGCAAGGCACCTACTTCCCCGAATGGCTGCTGGAGCGGCGCAAGCGCGCCGAGCGGGCGCTGACCAGCGTGGTCGCGACCTGCTACCTGGGGTCACGGTACCGAGACGGGAATTCTGTACGATAAGGAAGTATCTATTAGTAGCAAAGAGCCGGCTTTGTGCCAACTTGGAACCCCGGTCATTTCGCCCGGTCCCGGTCTTCTGGCTCCTTGCCCAAAACTCTTAGCAGAACGTAGTTTCCGTGAAGAGTTTCGGGCATGACACACCTGAGTCAGCACGAATCCGGCGCAAATGCAGTCCGAAAACTCTCACCGGAAAATGCTGAACTCGGAAAATGGGCAGTTTGGAGGGTTCTTAGCGAAGCTCCTATGC
>JACDFX010000490.1 GCA_013815575.1 Rubrobacter sp. | reverse complement strand
GGGTTGTGGAGGATCTCGCGCAGACGGCGGAGGTCGACCGCCTCTGCGCCCGGGTTCTCGCGAACCGGGGTGTGTCGCCGGAGGGCGCTCCGGCTTTTCTCGCCCCGTCTTTGAAGGCCATCGGGATGCCCGAGGAGGACCCGTGGGGGGTGGGGGCCAGGCGGGTGGCGAAGGCGATAAAGGCCGGGGAGCGCATCGGGGTCTTCGGCGACTACGACACGGACGGCCTCACCTCCGCGGCCGTGCTGTACTTAGCACTCTCGAACTACACCGAAAACCTTACCGTCGCCCTGCCGACCCGGCAGACGGGCTACAGCCTGCGGGAGCCGTACGTGCGGGACCTCTTCGCCGAGGGTGTAGACCTTCTCATCACGGCGGACTGCGGAATCTCCAACCGGCGGGAGGTAGCACTTGCGAACGAGCTCGGGATGGAAGTCGTCGTGACGGACCACCACATCCCGCCGGAGGACCCGCCCGACTCGGCCGTCGCCGTTCTCGACCCAAAGCTCTGGAACCCGGACGACCCGCTCGCCGGGGTCGGCGTGGCCTGGAAGTTCGCCTGGGCCGTCGCCCGCGAGCTCGGGGACGCGGAGGGAAAGAAGAGGCTGGGGAGATTGCTCGACCTCGTCTCCGTGGGTACGGTCGTGGACATAGCGCCGCTCGTGGGGGACAACCGGGCGCTCGCGATGATGGGCTTGAGGCACATAAACCGGGGGCTCTCGGGGGGCGTCGCCAGGCCCGGCATCGAGGCGCTCGTCAAGGTGGCCGGGGTGCGCGGGGAGCTCAACGAGGAGGACCTCGGGTGGAAGCTCGGGCCCAGGCTCAACTCCATTGGCAGGATCAAAAACCCCCGTCCCGCCCTCGAACTCCTGCTCACGGAGGACCCCAGGGAGGCGACCCGCATCGCCTGGGAGTTAAACCAGTTGAACTCCGAGCGCCAGCGCCGGACCCGCTACGCGGTCGGTCGGGCGATGGAGGAGGTGGACCCCGGGCAGGACTTCAAGGTCGTCGTCACGGACGAGAGTGGGGGGCTCGCCGGGCTCGTCGCCGGCAGGGTCGCGGGGGCGACGGGGAGGCCGGCGGCGATCCTCAACCGCAGGGCCGACGGTTCCTACGGCGGGTCGGCCCGGGCGGGGGAGACGGACGTGGACCTCTACGGCGCCCTGTACTCCGTCAGGCACCTGATGGGCGACTGGGGAGGCCACCGCAAGGCCGCGGGCCTCTCCGTGAAACCGGGAAGGTTCGATGAGTTCGTCGCTGGCCTGAACGAGGCGGTGCGGGCGCAGCACGCCGAGGACCCGGATGTCTTCGTTCCGGCGCTTGAGGTGGACGCGGAGATAGCTCTAGGTAGCGTGCTGAACGGGTTGCTCGACTGGCACGAGAAGCTCGCGCCCTTCGGGAGCGGCAACCACAGGCCCGTCTTCGCGAGCGAGGGGCTCAAGATCGAGGGCTCCAGGCAGCTCTGGGAGGGCATGAACCTGGTGAGCCTCGCGGGCGGGGTGAAGGCCAGGATGGCCGGCGATGCCGGCGACTTGCCGGACGGGCCGTTCGACGCAGCCTACACTGTCTCCCGCAGCCGGTACTCCGGGCAGGCGGAGCTAGAGATCCTGGACGTGGGGTGAGGGGTTGAACGCCGTCGGGGTGGACGTGGGGGGGACCAAGATCGCCGCCGGCCTCGTCTCCCCCGAAGGCAAGGTCCTCTCAGAGGCCCGCTACCCGACGCCGCACTCGCCGGGGAAGCTCGTCGAGACGATCGTGCGGGTCATAAAGGAAGTTAGCGACGGCCATGAGACCGGCGGGGTGTGTCTCGCGGTGCCGGGGCTTATCCTGGCCCAGGAGAACAAGGTCGTCTTCTCGCCGAATTTGCGCGCCGTGGAGGGCATCCCGCTAAAAGATAGGATCGAGCCGGAGATCGGGGTTCCGCTCGTCATCGAGAACGATGCGAACGCGGCGGCGTGGGGGGAGTTCCGGTTCGGGTCGGGGAGCGAGGTGGACCATCTGGTCTTTCTGACGGTCGGGACGGGGGTCGGGGGAGGTGTGATCTCGCACGGCGCCCTCCTGCGCGGCGCCCAGGGCTCGGGCGGGGAGCTTGGTCACGTCACCGTTCAGGCAACCGGCCCCCGCTGCACCTGCGGCAACCACGGCTGCCTGGAAGCCCTCGTCTCCGGCACCGCCATAGGCCGCCGCGCGAGGGAGACGGCCGTCGAGAACCCGGGGTCCGCCCTGGGTCGCACTGCTTCCCGGCGCAAGGTTCTCGGCGAGGACGTTACGGAGCTTGCCCGCAAAGGCGATGAAGTGGCGATCTCCGTGCTCGAGGAGACGGGCACCTGGCTCGGCGTCGGGCTCGCCGGGTTCGTCAACATCTTCAACCCCGAGGTGGTCGCCGTCGGGGGCGGGGTAATGG
>JACDFX010000489.1 GCA_013815575.1 Rubrobacter sp. | reverse complement strand
GTGTACGTTCGGTTGCACGCGTTGCGGGCGGGGTTTCCGGGTTGGACTCGCGGTGGTACGGGTGGCCGAGGGTGCCGGGACGCCGAGGCGGGGCGTGCCGGTCCTCGGGGTTGGCAGCGGCGGGGCGGCGCCGCCCCTGACGCTCTCTATGTCGTCCAGGAGCTCGGAGGCGCTCGCGGGGCGGTCGGCCGGGTCCTTGGCGAGCATCTTCGCGACCAGGGCGTCAACGGCCGCCGGGATCGTCGGGTCTAGCTTTCGGGGCGAGCGCAGGGGCTCGGTGACGTGCTTCATGCAGACGGCCACCGGGTTGTCCGCCCGGTAGGGCACGACGCCGGTAAGCATCTCGTAGAGGACGATGCCAAGAGAGTAGAGGTCGCTTCGGGGGGTGGCCGGCTCGCCGAGGGCCTGCTCCGGCGAGAGGTAGCCAGCCGTGCCGAAGACCGCGTTCGTCGCGGAGATGGTGACCGCCGAGGCGGCGCGGGCAATGCCGAAGTCCGTCACCTTCAGGTGGCCCGTCTCGGTGAGGAGGATGTTGTGGGGTTTTATGTCGCGGTGGATCACGCCTCGTTCGTGGGCCGCCCAGAGCGCCTCGGCAACCTGGGCCGTGGCGGCGAGCGCCCTGTCCGGTTCGATCGGACCCCTCTCGTCCAGCCGCTCCTTGAGGGTGCCGCCGGAGACGTATTCCATCGCTATGTAGTGGGAGCCGTCTTCGGTGTCCCCGCGGTCGTAGACGGGGACGATGTTCGGGTGGGAGAGGCTCGCCGCACTCCTGGCCTCGCGCCTGAAGCGCTCGACGAACTCCTCGTCGTTCGTGTACTGGCCCCGCAAGACCTTGAGGGCGACGTCCCGGTCGAGCACCCCGTCGTGGGCCAGAAAGACCTCCGCCATGCCACCGCCGCCTATGGAGCGGGTGAGGGCGTAACGGCCGTCTATGGTGGTCTGGTTCACACCGCGCATTCTACCCGCCGGGGTGCCCCGTTACGTGGTTTTGGGGTGACCCTCAGCTCGCCGCCGTCTCGGAGATCCAGTTGGAGATCCCCCTCAAGGCCCCGCCCGTCCAGTACCGGGTCTTCTGCCAGAGGCCCGCCTCGTCGTAGCCCTTCGCGGCGACGAGCGGGGTCGTCCCGGCGCTGCGGCCGTCCACGAACACCTCGACCGTCCCGAGCTCTTGGCCGGCCTCCGCCGACGGCGGGGCCTCCTTCTCGACCTGTACCCGCTGCTCGACCTCCAGGCCAGGTCCGCCGAGGCCCGAGACGGACTTCTCCGCGACGAGCTGGACGGACTCCTCCCTGCGGTACGGGAGCTGGAGCTTCTTGAAGGGTGCCTCGTCCTTGACAAAAGACTCGCGCCCAAAGTCTCCGAAACCGTACTCCAGAGCCGTTCGGGAGGCCTCGAAGCGGTAGAGGTCTTCGGCGGCGCCGAGCACGACGGCGACGTAGGACTCCTCACCGTTCTGGGCGGCGGAGATCAGGGACGGCCCGGCCGCCGGAGAGGTGCCGGTCTTGACGCCAATGGCCGCGTCGTAGTCGTAGCCGGAGTTCGGGGCGACGAGGAGGTTGGTGGTGTCGAGCGGTATCTCCCTGTCCTGGGTGGTGATGGTGACCTGGGCCTTGCCCACGATCTCGCGGAACTCCGGGTACTCCAATGCCTCGCGCGTGATCTCGGCCAGGTCGCGGGCGCTGGAGTAGTGGCCCCGGGTGTCGAGGCCTGCAGGGTTCTCGAAGTGGGTGTTCTCCAGGCCCATCTCCCTGGCCTTGTCGTTCATCTTGCCGACGAACTCCTCGACGCTTCCGCCGCCGAGGTGCTCGGCGAGGGCGTAGACTGCGTCGGTGCCGGAGGGGACGAGGGTGGCCTCCAGAAGCTCCCTGACGCTCACGGAGTCGTAGGGGTAGAGGCCCGCGGCGCTGTAGAGGCCCCCGGCGTAGGAGGCGGCGTTCTCGGAGACGGTCACCTCCCTGTCGAGCTCTGCGCCGTCTTCGAGCGCCACGAGGGCGACCATGACCTTGGTGGTCGAGGCAATGGGGACCTGCCTGTCCGGGTCCTTGCCGGCCAGGTAGAGGCCCGTCTCCCGGTCGACCACGGCCCAGGACTCGGCGTCGAGGTTCGGGGCCCCGGATGGGTTGGCGGAGTCGTTCTCCTGGGCCCCGGCCCGGTCTGGGGTGGGGAAGACCAACAAAGCCAGAGATAAGAGGATCAGCGTCACGGTCCCATGCGCGCGGCACGTCCTCTGTCTCAACCGCTACCTCCCCTATCGTGCGTCTCTGCTACAGAACGCGCCCCCCAGCGCGACGCCGCCCGTATCATTGGCGGCCAGGGTCATTTTGCACCAGAGGGCCGGACCATTCCACCCCGGCGAGGCTAATTGCGGAAGATCAGGACCATCACGGCGGCGGCGGCCCCGGCGTCAGATG
>JACDFX010000488.1 GCA_013815575.1 Rubrobacter sp. | reverse complement strand
ACGTAACGGAGACCCCCAACGCGCCATAGACCTCTACGAAAAGAGCGTCGCCGAGGGCTTCGTCGGCAGCCACCCCTACGAGCGGCTCGCCTCCATCTACGAGCGCCGCCACGACTACGCCGAAGCCCTCCGCGCCTGCGAGGCCTTCCTGCGGCTCGCCGCCTCAGGGACCCTGCCCCAGGGCGCCCAACGCCGCGCCGACCGCAAAACACCCGAAATGCGGGCCCGCGCCGAACGCTACCGCAACCCGGCCTAGCCGCCCGCGCAGCAACGGCACCGCCGCAAACCCCCGCAAAACACCACAATATGTAGTGCCTTTCTCCGAAGAAACACACCATTCTGGGATTTAACAGGGATGTAATGCATTCACAAAATCAGACAAGAAACGGATTGTGCCGACTTGCAACTCGCATGTGTCGTAGTAGGGTCTCTGGCTGTTGTGCAAGCGATCTGGAGGGGGACTCTTTTGAGGTCTTTTCTCAAGATGATAATGGTGGTTGGCGTGATGGTTGTTTCGCTGGCTGCCCTGCAAGACGATGCGGCGGCGGACACCCAGCTCGCGAGTTGGTACGGGCCTGGCCTCGAAGGAAACCTGACCGCGAGTGGTGAGGTCTTCAGCCCGTACACCGAGTACACGGCCGCCTCCCTGCAGTACCCGTTCGGGACGGAGTTGCTCGTCACCTACGGTGGGTACTCCACCGTCGTCGTGGTCAACGACCTCGGGCCGTACGTGGCGGGCCGGGAGCTCGATCTATCCGCGGCTGCAGCCGAGGAGATCGGCCTGACCTACACTGGCACGGACTACGTGGACGTGCAGGTCATCGGGTAAAGCCTCGAATCATCTGAGGCTCATGAGAGGGCGGGCGTGGCGTTTATGCCACGCCCGCTTTTTGCCGTTCGCGGGGACGTTTTGCGGCAGCGTTTCGCGGGGTTCGCCGCGGGCATATAATCCCGGGCGGAGGCTCAGGAGCCGAAGGGACTAGAGTGGACGACGGGTTGCAGGGGGTCAGGTTCTTCGAGTTCCTGACAGAAGAAGAGCGGGAGGAGTTCGTCGAGGCCTCCGAGCCGGTGTTTTTCGGGGCCGGGGCCAGGATCATCGAGGAGGGGGCCGAGCCCGGGAGCCTGTACGTGCTCACGTCAGGCAGGGTCGAGGTAAGAAAGCGGCTGGCCGGGGACCGGGACCGGCTGCTGGCAGAGATAGAGGCCGGGGACGAGCCCACGGTCGTGGGAGAGAGAGGGTTGCTCGGGGAGAGTGGGGCGTCGGCCACGGTGACGGCCGTTGGTGAGGTGAGGGGGATCAGGATCCCACGCCAGACCTTCCGCCGCATGGTCGCCGAGGGCCGCCCGGCCGCTTTCAAGCTCTCGTACCGCATCGCCCGCACGCTGGCGAGGAGGCTCACGCGCCTGGACGAAGAGGTAGTCGAGGCCATCCGGGAGCTCGAAAGGCGGGGGGAGACCGACGTCGAGGCCTTCCGCGACAGGCTCATAACAGACTGGTCCGTCTAGGGGAGGCAGGGCGATGCGGGGGATGCCAGATCTAAGTTCGGTGCCGATATTCGGGCACCTGGACGCCGAGGAGCGGGCCGAGCTGGAGGCGCTGCTGGAGCCCGCGAACTTCGACGCGGGCCAGGCTATTTTTCGGGAGGGAGGCCCGGAGGAGAAGCTTTACGTCATCACCTCCGGCACCGTCGAGGTCCACAAGAGGGTACTGCGCAAGCGCCGCCAGCACCTGGCGACCGTCCGGGCGCCGACCGTGGTGGGCGAGATGGGGCTCTTGACCGAGCCCCGGGCCGCCGCGACCGTCGAGGCCGTAACACCCGTCGAGGCCCACGGCATCGACAGGGACCGCCTGCTCGAGATGCTCGACGCCGACTCGCCGGCCGCCTGCAAACTCGTCTATGAGATCGGTCGCACCCTCGCCGAACGCATGGCGAAGACCGACGAGACGGTGGCCGAGGTCATAGCCCGCCTCGAAGACGCCCAGGCCGGCGGCGGCGACGTGGACGTCTTCCGTGACCAGTTGTCGCGGGACTGGAGTTTCTAGGAGCCGTTCCGTACACCGGCCTTCGGTTGTGGGAGGGCCGCGGGTTGGGTAGTGTAGGGTTCGTGGACCTAGCGACCCTCGCCCAAATCGTCACCTCGATCACGAACACGCTGTTCGTGATCGTGCTTGCGGTCGGGTACTACTATACGTGGCGAACGAGCCAGCAGACGCTCAACGAGATGCGGGAGCAGCGCGTGGCGATGGGCCGACCGCTGGTCATAGTGCAGGAGGACTACGACGACCTTCCAGAGCTCGACGTCGTCATACGCAACGTCAGCGAGGGTGCGGCCAGGGACATAACCTTCGAATTTTCTACCCCCATCGAGAACTCCAGCGGCTTCGTCATCTCGGAATTGCCCTACTTCAGGG
>JACDFX010000487.1 GCA_013815575.1 Rubrobacter sp. | reverse complement strand
AGGTACAACCGTGCGTGAGGAGTACATGATCGAGCGTCAGGGCAAGCGTTTCGTGCTCTATGCGGGCCTTTTGGAGGAGGCGCACAGCCGGGGCTTGCGGAGCATCGAGACGGAGCTGTTGCAGGTGCCAGCCGCTGAGAACGGCGAGGTCGCGATAGTCAGGGCCGTGGTCCGGTTGGAGGATGGCAAGTACGCGGGGATAGGTGACGCGAGCCCGCAGAACGTGGGCCGCCAGATAGTGCCGCACATCATCCGGATGGCCGAGACGCGGGCCAAGGCGCGGGCTCTCAGGGATGCGATCAACGTCGGCGTCACCGCCTTCGAGGAGCTCGGCGGGGAAGAGGTGGCGGGTGAGTCCGCCGGCAGGGCCCCGGCCGAGTCCTTCGCCCCCGACGAGGCGGACGGCTCCCGGCAGGCCTCCCACGAGGAGAATAGGGGCGGGTTGCCGGCGACCAGGAAGCAGCTCAACTATCTGGAGGCTCTCGTCTCCGACGTGGTCGAGGACGGCATCACGAGGTTCGAGGAGATGGTCGGCAAGCCAATCGGCGAGCTCACGCGCGAGGAGGCGAGCGACTGGATCGGGCGCCTCTCCGGGAGGGCCGCCTAGTGCGGACCTGGATAGCGGCTTTAGGCGAGGAGGTCGTCTACGAGGCGGACCTCCCCGCCTGCTGCGCCCGCACCGCGCGGTCCTGCGAGGCCTCATTCGAGTGCCCGGTCTGCGGGGCGATGTGGGGTGAGCCGCTGCCCGTCGTGCCGGAGCACGACGCCTTCACGCAGGGGGACGAAGAGCAGAGAGGCGCGGCGTAAGACGATTATGACGAAGGGGACGGGGAGGGCCGGCGTTGCACGGTATGGGAGACGACCCGCGGCTGTGGAAGCTGCACCGGGAAGAGGTGGGGCGGGAGATCCGGGCGCAACGCCGGCCGGGACGATCAGGCGAGACGCAGAACGAACCGGGGCGCCTGGCGGCCTTCTGGAGAGAGCTCGGGCTGGACGCCGCTCGTCTCGTCGGGGTTTTCGGTCCGTCGGTGAAGGCTCGCAAGCGGAAGGGAGTGACGTGAGGAGAAAGAGCGCTCTCAGGCCGGACACGACGCTTTCGCCGGCGGGCGATGTGGATTGCGAGATCTACGTACGGGCGTTGCCGGCGTGCTGCCTGCGCGCCTTCAAGGAGGCAGCGCTGACCGAGGCCGACGAGAGGCGGCGGCTCAGCTTCGAGTGCGCGTGCGGCAGAAGCTGGAAGATCACGTCCAGCCTCGACGACCGCGTGCTCGACCGTTTCGTCACACACGCAGGACCCCGGGCCGGCGGCTCCTACCCGGCGGCATAGACGCTAATAAAATGGAAGGGGAATCGGGATGACGCAGATGGCGCAGGACGTTCTTACGCAGTACCTCGGCAGGGTCCGGGATGGCAGGTTGCTTGACGCGCGGGAGGAGAAGGAACTCAGCCGCCGCGCTCGCGAGGGCGACAGGTTGGCGCGGCGTAGGCTCATCGAGTGCAACCTGAGGCTCGTGATCTCCATTGCCAAGAAGTATAGGGGGCGGGGTGTGCTCTTCGAGGATTTGATCCAGGAGGGTAACGCCGGCCTGATCCGGGCGGTAGAGAAGTTCGACCCCGAGATGGGCAACCGCTTCTCGACGTACGCCACCTGGTGGATCCGCCAGGCCGTCACCCGCGCCGTCGCCGACAGCGCCCGCACGGTTCGCCTCCCCGCCCACGTCGTCGACGCCCTCTACCGCCTGCGCCGCGCGGAGAACTCCCTTAGCCTGGAGCTCGGCCGCGACGCGACCGAAGAGGAGCTCGCCGACAGGCTCGACGTGAAGCCCCAGGAGGCCCGCCGGCTGCGCGAGGTGGGACAACCCATCTCCAGCATCCACGCGAAGATGGGCTCCGAGGACGGCTCCGAGATGGGCGAGCTGCTGCCAGACGAGAGGAGCGGCGACGACTACGCCCGCGTCGAGGTCGGCCAGTGGGAGCGGACGCTCGTCGAGGCGGTCAGGTCCCTGCCGGAGCGCGAGGCGAAGGTCATCCAGATGCGCCACGGTCTCGACGGCAGCGAGACCCGCACCCTGCGCGAGGTCTCCGAAGCGCTCGGCATAAGCCAGGAGCGGGCCCGCCAGGTCGAGATGAAGGCTCTTCGCACCATCCGAACCGGCCGCCACGCCGGAACCCTTCGGCGCGCCCTCTCGGAGGCCGTGTAGGGGCCGCCCAAATCGGCTAACCTTCTGCGCAACGTACCGGAGAAGGGAGCCCGTTGGAGACCACCGAGCGCAACGCCGCACGCGCGGAAAAGCTTTTCGAAGAGCTGGGCGGGGTCGTCAAGGACGGCTTCCCCGCCATCCACTCCCCCGTCTATCACACCCGGGAGGGGACCGCGTACCTGAAGTCGCCCGGCGTCGTCATCCTGACGAAACCCC
>JACDFX010000098.1 GCA_013815575.1 Rubrobacter sp. | reverse complement strand
GCCGGACGGCGCGAGGAGCGGGGACTGGCCGCGGGGGAGGACCACTGAACGCCCACTTCAGACGCACCTTCTACCTGATCGTGGCGGGTTTCGTCGGGCTCGTCGTCATGATGGCCTACTGGCAAGTCTACGCCAGGGAGTCGCTCGCCAACAACCCTGAGAACGGCTTTCAGACCCAGCGGGCAATAGAATCCCCGCGGGGCCTGATCCTGGCCGGCGACGGTGAGACCGTGCTCGCCCGCAGCGAGAAGCGCCAGGGCATCTCAGGCCCCATCTACGAGCGCGTCTACCCGGAGGGGGCGCCATTCACGGGTGTGGTCGGGTACTGGAGCACCAGGTACGGGGCCACGGGAATCGAGATCGGCAACAACACCGACCTCTCGAGCGTCGCCGGCGACCCCGACACCCTCGACGAGCTCATAAACCGCACCACCGGCGGCCCCCAGCGCGGCAACGACGTGACGCTCACCCTCGACCCCGACCTGCAGCGCCAGGCCTACGAGTCACTCGCCGCCAGCCCCACGCAGAGAGGCTCCGCGATGGCCATAAACCCGAAGACCGGCGAGATCCTGGCGCTCGCCACCTACCCCTCCTTCGACAACAACAACATCGACGAGACCCTGCCCGAGCTCTCCCAGGACGAGAACGCCCCACTCATCAACCGGGCCACCCAGAGCCTCTACCCGCCAGGGTCGACCTTCAAGGTCATAACCTCCGCAGCCGCCCTCAAGGCCGGGGTGCAACCCTCGGATGAGTTCTTCGACCCGGGCACCTACGAGACGGCAGGACTCACGGTGACCAACTACCAGGGCAAGGACTACGGGAAGCTGACGTTCGCCGAGGCGCTGGCGTTCTCCGTCAACGTGATCTTCGCCAAGATCGCCATCTTCGAGGTGGGCCCCGAGCTCCTGTCCGAGACGGCCACGGACTTCGGCTACGGCGACCCCTACGACGACTTCCCGCTTCCGGTCTCGGGAAGCGATCTCGGATATCCGGTGGAGCAGTGGGTTGATGGGAACACGGCCCAGATCTCCTTCGGCCAGGACCGCGTCTCCTCGAACGTCTTCGAGATGGCCCTCGTCGCCGCCACGGTCGCCAACGGCGGCACCATGATGGAGCCCAGAATCGTCAGAGAGATCCGCTCCCCCGATGGCATCATCCTCGATAGGCCGAGCCCGAGCGTCCGCAACGACGTGCTCGACGGGCCAACCGCGGGTACGCTCAACGCGATGATGCAGAACGTCATCACCACGGGCCAGCTCACGGAGGCGGAGGTTTCAGGCGTAAAGGTCGCCGGCAAGACGGGGACGGCCGAGGACCCCCCGCGCGAACCCCACTCCTGGTTCGTCTCCTTCGCCCCGGCCGACGACCCCGAGATAGCCGTCGCGGTCATGGTGGAGAACGGCGGCGCGATCGACGCGGAGGGCAACGCGGCGACCCCCGCGATCCCCATAGCGCAAGACCTGATGGAGACCCACCTGAGAGACGGGGGCGGGTAAAGATATAATGCGAGGTCGATGCAGCAGCTCGTAGACAACCGCTACCGCCTGCGGCAGCCACTCGGAAGCGGGGGCATGGCGGACGTTTTCCTGGCCCACGACGACGTCCTGGATCGGGACGTGGCCCTCAAGGTCATGAGCGTCCGGTACGCGGGCGACGACGAGTTCGTCGAGCGCTTCAAACGCGAGGCCCAGAGCGCCGCGGCCCTCTCCCACCCGAACATCGTCTCCATATTTGATCGGGGTGAGACGGATGACGGGACGTACTACATCGCGATGGAGTACCTCTCCGGCGGGACCTTGAAGGACCGCGTCTTGAAGCGCGGGGCGCTACCCCCGCAGACGGCGGCCGCGGTGGCGTTGCAGATCGCGGAGGCGCTAAAGGCGGCCCACGACCGCGACGTGATCCACCGCGACATAAAACCCCAGAACATCCTGATCACGGGCTCGGGCGACGTGAAGGTGACGGACTTCGGCATCGCGCGCGCCGCCTCCTCCTCGACGATGACCCGCACGGGCCACATCCTCGGCACGGCCCACTACATCTCCCCCGAGCAGGCGATGGGCGAGCCCGTCGGCCCGGCGAGCGACCTCTACTCTTTAGGCGTCGTCCTCTACGAGATGCTCACGGGCGAGATGCCCTTCGACGCGGACACCCCTCTGGGGATCGCCATGAAGCACGTCAACGGACACCTCGTCCCGCCGCAGATTCTGAACGGGGCCGTCCCTGATGGCGTAAACGCCGTGACGGTGCGGCTCCTCGCCAAGGACCCCGCCGACCGCTACGGGAGCGACGCGGAGCTTATAGAGGACCTCGAGCGCGTGGTGGCAGGCCTCGACCCGTCAGACGCGACGACCGAGATGACGACGGGCGTCATGCCGGCCTCGGCGACGCGCATCGGCCCCCCGCTGCCCCCGCAGGGCGTCCGGCGCGAGGGCAAGCGCCGCCGCCGGAGGGCGCCCCTGATCCTGGCGCTTTTGGCGCTCCTGATCCTGGCCCCCCTCGCCTGGGCCGGCTACACTCTCCTCGGAAACGCGCAAGAGGCGGCCAAACCCATCCCGCAGGTCGCCGTCCCGGATCTCGTCGGCAAGACCCTCGAGGAGGCACGCGCCGACGTCGGTAAAGACTTCGAGCTGATCGAAGAGGGCCAAACAAATAGCACGGATCCCGCGGGCACCATCCTGGAGCAGGACCCGCCGGACGGGGGAGATCTGAAACGGGGCTCGGAGATCTCCGTCACCGTCGCCAGCGGGCAGAACGACGTCCCGAACACGAGGGGCGACTCGCGGGCCGAGGCGGAGGAGGCCCTGAGAGAGGCCGGTTTCGAAGTGCGGGTAGAGAGGGCGGAGAGCCCGCCCGAGGACGAGGGCCTGGTGACGGGCCAGGACCCCGCGGGCGGGGCCTTCGGGGCCACGGTGGACCTTGGAACGGAGGTGGGTATCACCGTCGGCACCGGGCCGGACGACGTAACCGTCCCCGCCCTCGTGGGCAACACCACGGCCCAGGCGGAGAGCATCCTGGCGGGCTCGGATCTGGAGTTGGGCTCGATAGACCAGGACTACAGCGACACGGTGCCGGAGGACTCCATCATCTTCCAGGACCCGCCGGAGGGCCAGAGCCTGGAGCCGGGCAGCCGGGTGAACGTGACCGAGAGCCTGGGCGTGCAGCAGGTCGAGGTCCCCGAGATCTACGGCGCGAGCCTCTCGGAAGCCCAGGGGTCGCTCGAGAACGTGGGCATCTACTCGACCCCCGTCGAGGTGCCGGGCGACGAGGCAGCGGGTACGGCCCTGGAGACTGACCCCTTGGCCGGGATGCTCGTGGACCCCGGCTCCACGGTGACCCTTTACTACAGCGCCGGCCCGCCCGAACCCACGATAGTCGCCTCCCCCGAGCCAGAGCCGGAGCCGGAGCCAGAGCCGGAGCCGGAGCCGGAGCCGGAGCCGGAGCCGGAGCCGGAGCCGGAGCCGGAGCCGGAAGACGAGAGCGCGGTCAACGAAAACGTCGAACCGAACCGCGGCAATGGCGACGGGAACGTCCCGCAGAACGTGCAGGAGAACGTGCAGGAGAACGTGCGGGACAATGAGAACATCCCGGGCGGCGGCAACGGGAGCAGGGGTAACGGTGAGGAGCGTGGGGAGCGCGGCGGTAACGACGGCGTCGGCAATAAGGGCGTCGGCAACAACGGCAATGGTAGAAGCGGAGAGGACTAGAGGGACCGTTCGCGAACCGCCTCTGCCCGCGGGTCGTCTTTAGGTTTCCTCGATGACCTCCCGGCGCGCGTAGTCGCCGAGGGACGGGGCGGTGACTTCGGCCGGCGGGTCCACCGCAACGAAGCCGTGGCGTCCGATGGCGTTGTCCCGGAGCCAGTCCTCCCCGACCGCCTTGCCCCGTTCGAGGTCGTAGTCGGTCTCGAAGTAGGTCGCGCGGAGTTCGCCCGAGGGCAGCTCCACGATCAGGATAGGGTATCTTCCGGGCGAGTTGGCCCTGACCTTCACCGTCGTTTCGGGGGAATCGTTCATGCCAGGGAGTCTATACGAGGGCGGGACGAAAGAGAAGCGCGCCGGGGCCCGGTGACCCCATGATAGAATCACGACAGTATGAAGACTCCTTATGACATTCCTATTCGCGGAGGGAGTTCTCGTGTCAGATCCCATACCCAAAGACGAAGAAATTGAGGCAAGAAACCCGGACGAGGAGGCCGGTGGGTCCCGGCTAGACAGGCGTCCGCCCGAAGACCTGCCCGAGGAGTTGCTGATGGGCCGCCTCGGCAGGCTGGACACCCGCCGGGCGCTGGCGGAGCTCTGCAAGAACGTTCCCGGCCTCCACGAGATCCTGCTCCCCCGGGGCATCCAGGCCGACGCGCTTACGCGCAAGTCCGGGGGCGGGGCGGCGCTTTTGCGGGGCGTGGCGCGCAGGATAAGCCAGGACCCGACCGCCTGGGGCGCGTTCAGGACCGCCGTCCAGGAGCAGATCCCACCCGAGACCTTCGACGCGCTGGAGAACCTCTCCACGGAGAACCTCGAAGAGCTGGCGACTGCCCACACCACGGAGGGCCTGCTCCTGGCGGTTCTTGGCGCTGATGAGGAGCAGGACCCCGCCGTCGTCGCGGAGTTGACGGCGGCCTGGCGCACGGAGCAGGGGGCCGCGCAGAAGAAGGCCTCCGAAGACGCCCACGTGCAGGAGCTCGAGACCGAGCTCGAGCGGTTGAAGGGCGAGAACGAGCGGCTCTCCTTCGCCTCCAGGGCGGCCAACGAGCGGGCCGCAGCCCTGACCGAAGAGGTGGGCGTCCTGACCGGCGAGCGAAGCGGGGCGTCGGAGTTGGTCCGGAAGGCCGAGGAGCAGGCCGCCTCCGCCCTGGACGCCAGGGGACACCTCGACGAGCGCATCGCGGAGCTCGACCGGCGCGGCGAACAGCTGGAGCGCGCCCTGCAGAGCGAGAGGTCGGCCTACGCCCGGGCCGCTGAACGCGTGGAGGAGATGCATGAGGAGCTAGGTCGCGTCTCCGCCGAGCGCGACCGCATAAAGAACGCCCTGCAGAGCGCCCGCTTCACCGACGACGGCTTCGGCGAGCTGCTCGTGCGCGCCGTAAAGAACGAGGTCGGCGCCATGCCCACCTCGCTAGACTCCGCCGCCAAGACGGCCCACCTCCTGGAGTTCATGGGCAAAGTACTTCAGGCCCAGGCCGACCTGCGCGCCCCGCGCGCCCAGGCCCCCAAGCCCTCCGAAGAAGAGGCCGAAGATCCGGAGCCTTCCCCGGCCGCGCCGACGGAGGATCTTGCAAAGCCCCGGGAGAACGGTAACGGCAACGGGGGCTACTCCCGGCCGAGGCCGACGCTCTCGTTCCAGGCCCTTGGGGGGGCGGGACAGGTTGGCGGTAGCAGCCACCTTCTCGACTTCGGGACGACGCGGGTGCTGGTGGACGCCGGGATCAAGCCGGACGGAAGGGGGCCGGCAGCACCCAACTTCGCCGCCATTGACAGGCTCGACGCGGCGGTCATAACCCACGCCCACCTGGACCATTGCGGGGCCTTGCCGCTCCTGGTCAGGGACCGGCCGGGGTTGCCGATCTACTGCACCCCCCCATCCGCCAAGCTTATCGTGAGCGCGCTCAACGACCACGCCGCGATGGGCGGGGGCCTGCCCGGCGGGGCGCCGATCCACGAAGTCAGGAAGAGGCTCGTACCCGTACCGTTCGGCAAGCCGTTAAAGATCGGGGACGCCACGGTGACGCTCACGGAGAGCGGTCACATCCTCGGGGCGGCGAGCGTGTTGCTGAGGTCGGGTCCGACAACGGTCTTCCACACCGGGGACATCTGCATGGAGGACCACTTCTCCATCCCGTCCGCGCGGTTGCCTGACGTGAAGGACATAGACCTCCTCATCATGGAGGCGACCCTCGCGGACCAGAAGCCCCAGCCTTTCTCCGACTCCATAAGGACGATGGTCGAGACCATCAACGATACGACCATGGAGCGGGGCGGGAGCGTGCTCATCCCGACGTACGCGCTCGGGCAGGCGCAGGAGATCATCCTCGGCCTCAAGCACTACGGCAGGGAGTACGGCCTGGACCGGGACGTGTTTATCTACGTGGACGGCTCCGTGGTGACGACCTCGGAGAGGCTATACGCCGAGCAGCTCGGGTACATGAAGCCGTACTTGCAGCACAGCGACCCGCGGGAGATCTTCTTCTCGGACAACATCAGGGCCGTCTCGAACGACGACCGGGCCCGCGAGCGCATCCTCACCAACCCGTGCGCCATCATAGCCTCGCCCGTAACTATGCAGGGCGGGGCGAGCGCCTTCTACCGCCGCAGGCTGCAGGGAGACCCCAAGAACGCCGTGATCCTGCCCTCAAACGCCGCCGCCGCCTACGGGGCGCACCGCGCGGAGGGAGAGGAGGAGCAGTGGCGGGTCGAGCGCGTCTCCTTCGCCGCGCACTGCACCCAGGAGGAACTGCTCGGCATAACCAAGAAGCTCTCCCCGCGCCAGATCATCCTGATCCACGGCTCCCGACGCCGCATAAGCGACCTCGCCTTTCGCCTCGCCCCGGACCACAAGATCCACACTCCAACCGTCGGCGAGACCGTCCGAACCGTCCTGTAGAGAGGACCGAGATGGATGCCCGTTACCTCACAGACGAGACCGGCAAGCGCATAGGTGTGATCCTCGACATAGAAGAGTACGAGCGCCTGCGCGAGATCG
>JACDFX010000097.1 GCA_013815575.1 Rubrobacter sp. | reverse complement strand
CAGGGCCCAGGCCGGTGAGCGTCGCGCCAGGCAGAGGCTTATCGAGAAGAACCTCAGGCTGGTGGTCAGCATTGCCAAGAAGTACCGCGGCCAGGGGCTGCCTTTCGAGGACCTCATCCAGGAGGGTAACATCGGTCTGATGAAGGCCGTCGAGAAGTTCGACCCCGAGCGTGGGTGGAGGTTCTCGACGTACGCGACGTGGTGGATCCGCCAGGCCGTACAGCGTTCGGTCGCAGACAAGGGCCGGACCATCAGGGTGCCGGTGCATCGCGGCGACAAGGTCCGCAAGATGGCCCGGACCTACAACGAGCTCTCCGCGGAACTCGAGCGGGAGCCGACCGACGAGGAGGTCGCCGGGCGGCTGGACTGGCCCGTCGAGCAGGTGCGCGACCTGAAGAGCTCGCTGTCGGACGTCACGAGCCTCAACCAGCCGCTCTCTTCAGACGGCGAGGGCTCCGAAGTTGGGGAGCTGGTTCCCGACGAGCGGTCCTCCGACACCGCCGGGGAGGTCATCAACGAGATGGAGACCGCGGGCCTCGACGAGGCCATCGGGCGGCTGCCGGAGCGTCACAGGCTCGTTCTGGTCCGGCGCTACGGGCTCGGTGATGAGGGCGCGGCTACCCTGTCCCAGCTCAGCGACGAGCTTGGGATCTCCAGGGAGCGGGTACGCCAGATCCAGCGCGAGGCCGAGCGCATGCTCGCCTCAAGCGAGTACGGCAGGGCCGCTGCCTGATCCCGCAAGGCCCCGGTAAAGAGACGAAGCCGCCACGCCGCTGCGCGGGCGGCTTCTCCTTTTTCGGGGGCTTCAGCACTATACTAGGAGGTCGCAGAGAGCTTCGACGAAAGGGTCCCCGTGGAGAACGCGCAGAACAGGATCGACTACTTCGAGCGGATGCTGGCCGATAACCCCGAGAACCCCACGGGCCTGCTGGCCCTGGCGAACGAGTACGGCAAGGCCGGCCGCGATGAGGACGAGGCCGTGGTCCTGAAGAGGTACGTGGAGGCCCACGAAGATGAGGGTAACGCTTACCTGCGGCTGGGTGAAGTCCTTACGAAGCTCGGGCGGGAAGACGAGGCGCGGGAGGCCTACGGGACGGGCGTCGGAAAGGCCGAGAAGTTCGGGCACAGTGGGATGGCCGAGGACCTCAGGCTCGCGCAGGTCCAGCTCGGCGGGTAGGTCTAGGTGGACCCGTTCGGGGGTAAGGATCTCACCAGCCATGTGGGGTATCATAGGGATGATCGAGTTGACTTATAGCCTTGCAAGAGCGCGGCGTGGGGGAGGCGGGGCGTGTGCCCCGTCTCCCCTCGTGGACGCTTGGGCTTCTTTAAGACCGTAACGTGAGGGTGTGATCCGGTTGGAAAAGCAGACGGAGTACCAATTCTACGGGCCAAACCTGGGCTACGTGCTGGAGTTGTACGAGAGGTACCGTGAAGACCCCGACTCCGTGGACGAGGGGGCGCGGGAGTTCTTCGGGTCATGGAGCCCGCCGCGGCCAAACGGGACCAACGGGGGCGCCGCGACGGCCCCGCGGGACATCGAGCTCGACGTCGAGAGGGCGGTCGGGGCCTCCAAGCACGTCAGGCACATAAGGGACTTCGGGCATCGGGCGGCGAAGCTCGACCCCTTGGGCAGCGAGCCCCCCGGCGACCCGACGCTGGACCCCCAGTTCTACAGGATTACGGACGAGGACCTGGAGACCTTGCCGCCGCTCATCATCGGGGGGCCCATAGCCAAGAGGAGCGCCACGGCCAGGGAGGCCGTGGAGGAGCTCAGGAACCTCTACTGCAACACCACCGGCTACGACTTCGGCCACGTACACGACCCGGACGAGCGGTTCTGGCTCAGGGAGGCCGTGGAGTCCGTACGGTTCGCCAAGCGCCTGGAGGGCGACGGCGCCAAGCGCCTGCTCATGCGCCTGACGCGCATAGACACCTTCGAGAAATTTCTGCATAAGTCCTTTCTCGGCCAGAAGCGGTTCTCCGTCGAGGGAAACGACATGGTCGTGCCGATGCTCAACCTGCTGGCCCGCAGGGCTACGGAGGGCGGGACGCCGGAGATGGTGCTCGGCATGGCCCACCGCGGACGCCTCAACGTGCTCGCGCACGTGCTGGACAAGTCCTACTCCAGGATCTTCGGGGAGTTCAAGCAGCCGGAGAAGGGTGAGTCCTCCTCCGCGGGGGGCCGGCCCGGCGACGCCTGGGTGGGCGACGTCAAGTACCACCTCGGTGTCCGGGGTTACCACCTGAGCGAGGCCGAGGCCGACGAGCAGGTTCTCGTGAACCTCGCCCCGAACCCGAGCCACCTGGAGCACGTCAACCCCGTTGTAGAAGGCATGGCCCGCGCGGCCCAGGAGAGGCGCGACTCGGCCGGTCCTCCGGTTCGGGACGAGGAGAAGTCGCTGCCGGTGATCCTGCACGGAGACGCGGCCTTCCCGGGCGAGGGCGTGTCGGCGGAGACGCTCAACCTCAGCCGGCTGCCTGGCTACCGGACGGGCGGGACCATCCACATCATCACCAACAACCAGCTCGGTTTCACGACAGAGCGTCAGGACGCGCGTTCGACGACCTACGCGAGCGATCTTGCGAAGGGGTACGAGATCCCGGTCGTCCACGTCAACGCCGATGACCCGGAGGCCTGTTTGGCGGCGACGCGGCTGGCCTACGCTTATCGGGAGAGATTCCACAAGGACTTCCTCATAGACCTGATCGGCTACCGGAGGTTCGGCCACAACGAGGGCGACGAGCCGGCTTACACCCAGCCCGTCATGTACCAGAAGATCAAAGACCACCCCACGGTGCGCGAGATCTGGGCCAGGGAGATCGAAGACAGGGGCGTCATCACGGCCGAGGAGGCCGAGGGGATGGTCGAGGAGATCCAGGCCCGCATGGAGGAGATCCGTAAAAAGCCCAAGGACGAGGTCGGCGACGACGACCTAGAGACCGAACAGCCCCACACCCCCGTCGTGGAGGTCCCCGAGACGGCCGTCGCGGCCGAGAAGCTCGTCGAGCTGAACGCCGCCCTCCTGGAGCGCCCGGAGGGCTTCACCCCGAACACCAAGCTGGAGCGCCTCCTGCGCAAGACGCGGGAGACGCTGGGGGAGAGTGGGGAAGAGAGGATCGACTGGGCCCACGCCGAGGCGCTCGCGTTCGCCTCTCTGCTGGAGGACGGCGTCCCGATCCGGCTGACCGGTCAGGACTCCGAGCGCGGCACCTTCTCCCAGCGCCACCTCGTCCTGCACGACGAGAAGGTCGGCGAGGACTACGTCCCGATGCAGAACATCCCGCAGGCGAAGGCGTCGTTCGCGGTCCATAACAGCCCGCTCTCGGAGATCGCGGTGATGGGCTTCGAGTACGGCTACACCATGAACGCCGACGACGCCCTTGTGCTCTGGGAGGCCCAGTACGGGGACTTCGCCAACGTGGGGCAGCCCATGATCGACCAGTTCATCGTCTCCGGACAGGCCAAGTGGGGCGAGACCTCGGGCCTGGTCATGCTCCTGCCGCACGGCTACGAGGGGCAGGGTCCCGAGCACTCCAGCGCGCGGCTGGAGCGTTTCCTGCAGCTCGCGGCGATGGAGAACGTGCGCATCGCCAACCTCACGACGGCGGCCCAGTACTTCCACCTGCTCCGGGCGCAGGCGCAACTCAAGGAGAACAAGCGGCCCCTCGTCATCATGGCGCCCAAGAGCCTGCTCAGGCATGCGATGGCGGCCTCCGGCCTCAGGGAGTTCTCCGAGGGACGCTTCCGGACCGTGCTCGACGACGAGGGGGCCAGGGGGCGCGCGGAGGACATCGAGCGTCTGATCCTCTGCTCCGGCAAGTTCTACACGGAGCTCGCGGAGAGCGACACCCGGAAGGAGAACGACTCCACGGCCGTCGTCCGCGTCGAGCTCCTCTACCCCTGGCCCGGGGAGAGCATCCGGGAGGTCCTCGAGGGCTACCCGAACCTGCGGGAGGTTGCCTGGGCGCAGGAAGAGCCCGCGAACATGGGCGCCTGGACCTTCGTCCGGCCGCGGCTGGAGGAGCTTCTCGAAGGGGAGGTGCCGCTACGCTACGTCGGCAAGCCCGCCCGCCCGAGCCCGGCGCAGGGTTCGGCGAGGTACCACAAAGAAGAGCACGCGGCCATCGTGCGCGGGGCCTTCGAGAAGAACGGGCACGAAGAGAGGGACAAACAAGTCGTGGAGGCGACGCAAGAGCGGGCCTCCTCCCCGAGCGCGTAGATGGATCAGATCAGAGAGGTAAGGTGAGCCGTGGCGGATGAGATACACGTTCCGGAGCTTGGTGAATCCGTCGCCGACGCGACGGTCGGGCGCTGGCTGAAACAGGAGGGCGACGCCGTCTCGGCGGGCGACGCGCTCGTCGAGCTGGAGACGGACAAGATCAACTTCGAAGTAGAGGCCGAGAGTGACGGCGTACTCCAGTCTATCGCCAAGGGCGAGGGCGACACTGTAACGGTCGGCGAGGTGATCGGTACTCTGGGCGAGGGCAACGGCGCCGCCCCATCCGAAGGGACGGCCGAAGATGAGGCTCCGGAAGAAGAGGCGGCCGAGGAGCAGCCGGGGCCCGAGGCGGAATCCGAGCCTGCGGCGCAGCCCTCCGCGGAGGAGACGAACGGTCACAGGGAGGACGGTGGCGGTCGCGCCTCGCCCTCGGTGCGCAAGCTGGCCGAGGAGTACGGGGTCCAGTTGGCCGAGGTTTCGGGTTCCGGTTCCGGCGGGCGCATCACCCGCGAGGACGTGGAGCGCCTGATCCGGTCTCAGGGCACGACCTCCGGTACGACCTCAGCCCCCGAGAGACCCGCCGAACCGGAAACTGACGGCAAGGCGCAGCAGCCCACACCGCCGCCCGCCGCCCAGAACGGCCGGGCCGACCTCGAGGAGCGGGTACGGGTCTCGCGCCGCCGCCAGACCATCGCCCAGCGGCTCGTCGAGTCCCAGCAGACGGCCGCGATGCTCACCACCTTCAACGAGGTGGACATGACGGCGGTCATGGCCCTGCGTAAGCGGCGCAAGGAGTCCTTCCAGGAGCGAACCGGCGCCCGCCTCGGCTTCATGAGCTTCTTCGCCAAAGCCGCCATCGGCGCCCTCAAGGCCCATCCCAAGGTCAACGCCGAGCTGCAGGACAACGAGCTGGTCCTCAAGAAGTACTACGATCTGGGCGTGGCCGTCTCGACCGACGAGGGGCTCGTCGTCCCCGTCGTGCGCGACGCCGACCGCAAGAGCTTCGCCGAGATAGAGGGTGGCATCGCCGACCTGGCGGTCAAAGCCCGCGAGGGCAAGCTCAAGCTCGAGGACCTCACCGGCGGGACGTTCACCATCACCAACGGCGGCATCTTCGGGAGTTTGCTCTCTACACCCATACTCACCATGCCGCAGGTCGCCATCCTGGGGATGCACAAGATCCAGGAACGGCCGATGGTCGTGGACGGCGAGGTCCAGGTCCGCCCGATGATGTACCTCGCCCTCTCCTACGACCACCGCGTCATAGACGGCGCCGAGGCGGTCGGCTTCCTGGTGCGCATAAAGGAGCTGATCGAAGACCCGGAGTCGCTGTTGCTGGAGGGCTAGATCCGTACCTTGGGGCTCCTTTCGGGGAGCCCCTCTTTAAGTTAGCGCCTCGCTGCACACGATCCGCGGCGTGTCGTCTTCTTCGCGGTGCGTACTCGGACGGGACGCCGTCTCGTACATCCTGTACCGGGAGTACAGTTCTTCGAGCTCCCGGAGCAACTCTTCCCCTTTGACGCCTCCTCTTTGCAGGCCGTTCAGGCGGCGCTCCACGGCACTGACGAGCGGGCCGCCGAAGGGACGCTCCAGCGCGTTGATTCTCTCCCGCAGCGCCGCGTCTTCGGTGCCGGCGAACAGCACCTGCAACTCGCGCCGGACGTAGCGTTGTCCCCGGTTGCGCGAACGCCTGTTCTCGCGCTCGGCGCGGCGCTCCCGGACCTCTCGCTCGAAGCGCTCTTTTACGCGCATGACGGCGGGGTTGTAACCGGCAGGGACGGGTAGGGCTGGCTCCGCGCGCTCGCAGGAGATGGTTTTCAGGATCTGGCGGGGGTCTCTGGAGACCACTTCACCGTTCTCGTCCAGCAGGTAGAGTTGGCGGTAGCCGCCGGCCTGGCAGAAGACGTAGATGCCCTTCTCGTCCGAGCGCTTCCCGGCCCGGATGCCGTCGCGCAGAGAGGCGATGCGTCCGAACTCTTCCGGGTCTTCGTCGCGGAGTTGGCGGAAGAGCTCCACGGCCTCGCCGAGGTCGGTGAGGTCCTCTTCGCCCTCCTCGTAGCCCTCGAACTTCGTCTCGTCCCGCTCGTAGATGGCGTACATGGCCTCCTGGTTGAGCTTCTCGCCGGGCTCCAGGATGGCGGCGTCCTCGCCGATGGTGGCCTGTATCTCCCTAATGCGTTCGCGGAGAATCTCGCCGAGGCCGAGGTTCTCTTCGATGCCTGTTTCCGGGAGGAAGTTGAAGCCGAAGATCTCGCCGTGCTCGCTCCCGATGCGGTCTATGCGCCCGAAGCGCTGGATGAGGCGCACCGGGTTCCAGTGCAGGTCGTAGTTGACGATCTTGTCGCAGTCCTGCATGTTCAAACCCTCGGCGAGCACGTCCGTCGCGATTAGCATAGAGAGCTCGGAATCGCCGGGTCCGAACCGGTACTCGGGGTTGGCCTTCGGGGCGAAGCGGCCCACAGCGCGGACCTTGCTCTTGTCGCCGCTGAAGAC
>JACDFX010000486.1 GCA_013815575.1 Rubrobacter sp. | reverse complement strand
GCTCGATGACCTCACCGGCCGCGATTCTGTGCGCCACCTCCGGCGCCAGGATGTGTACCCGCCCCCCATACTCGGCCGTCTCCTCGGCCACGAATCGGGGGAAGAGTTTCATGCAGGTTCCAGTGTTTCGGGCAGCACATCGAAGCCCTCAGACTCCGCAGCTCGACGCAGTTGCTTATCGAGGCATACGAAGCCCTTGTTGAGGGAGTCTCCCTCGCACCACCGAAGCGCTGCGGCAAGTTGAAGAAGGTCGGCAGTTTTTCGGGGATGATCTCGCGAAAGGATCTCGGTCAGCGAGCGTATGTCGTTAGTGGGTTTGACTTCCGTCCAACCGATCGCGAAGAGGCCCAGCATGAACCGCGCCGTTGCCTCGTCGTTTTCGTTGAGCGTGTTTATACGCACGAAACGACTGATCGCAACCGTGCATTCGGCCCACGTCCCCCACCAGACGACTATCTCCCGATCCTCGCGCAGTAAGCTGTTCATTGCCTCGGAGGTCGCTTCCTCTGCGAGGAGCGGTATCACCGCTGAGGCATCCCAAAACCTCAAGAACCGTTATCGGCCTTGCTCGCGATCTTCCAGAAGGGCTTTGAGCAACAACCCTTCAGGGTCTTTCACCTTGGGTAGCTTCCAGACGTCCTCGGAGACGGGACGCCCAGGTTTGATGTCCTCCGGCGAGCCGGAGCCTGCTATCTGCTTTATCAACGTCCGGCGTCCCTCGCGGGTCCTGGACAGCCTCCGGAACTCTTCGGACACCCCGACCAACCCTTCCTGCGGCACTGGATCTCCCGAACGCATCAGACGCTCTTCTAGCGCCTGCTCCTCCGGGGTCAGGCGCGTCTCTCTCTTCGGCCTTTCCATGCTTTTATGTTAGCAGCCTTTGCAACAATCTCACCCGGCAAAGTCCTTGACGCCATCGGCTTCGAGGCGCGCCAGGATCTCGCCCGCACGGTCCGTCACCTGGCGCGGTAGGCCGGCGAGCCTGGCGACGTGGACGCCGTAGGAGGAGGACTCGGCGCCTTCCTCTATCCGGTGCAGGAAGACTATTTCGCCGCCCACGTCCTCGACGCTCGCCTTGTAGTTGCGGCAGCCGGGGAGGAGGCCCTCCAGCCGCGTTAGCTCGTGGTAGTGGGTGGCGAAGAGGGTGAGGGACTGGACGTCATCGTGGAGGTACTCGGCCATCGCCCAGGCGAGGCTCATCCCGTCGTAGGTCGAGGTGCCGCGGCCGACCTCGTCCAGTATTACGAGCGAGCGCTCCGTCGCCCCGTTCAGGATGCTGGCGGCCTCCGTCATCTCGACCATGAAGGTGGACTCCCCGCTGGCGAGCCGGTCCTCTGCCCCGACGCGGGTAAAGATGCGGTCTACGACGCCGAGCGTGGCCTCGTCGGCGGGGACGTAAGAGCCGGTCTGGGCGAGAAGGGTCACGAGGGCGACCTGGCGCAGGTAGACGGACTTGCCTGCCATGTTGGGGCCGGTGATGATCTGTAACCGCGAGTCGCCGTCCACCCCCGAGCCGTTCGGTACGAAGGGTGTTGCGGTGTTGTGCTCGACGACCGGGTGTCGGCCGCCCGTGATGTGGATACCCCTCATGTCCGTGACTTCCGGGCGGCAGTAGCGGAGCTCTGTCGCGGCGGCGGCGAAGGAGGATATGACGTCCACGACGGCGACGGCGCGGGCGACCTTCTGGAGCCCTGGGGCCGCTTCTTTTACCGCCGTCCGGATCTCGCCGAGTATCCCCCGCTCCAGTCGTTCGACCTCGTCGCGCGCCGTGAGCATCCGCGACTCGTGCTCCTTCAGCTCGACGGTGACGTAGCGGGCGTTGTGCTTGAGGGCCTTGCGGTGCTGGTAGCGCTCGGGCACGGACCCCGTGTCTTTTCCCGCCACCTCTATAAAGTAGCCCTCGCCGTCCCGGTAGCCGACCTTGAGGCCTTTGAGCCCGGTCTTCAGACGCTCTTCGACCTCGAAGCGGGTCAGCCACTCGTGGGCACCGTCGCTAAAACCGCGGGCCTCGTCAAGCTCGGCGGAGTAGCCGGGGCGGATGATCTCGCCCGACTCCTCGCTTATCGCCGCCGCTATGAGCTCCCGCACCCCCGGCGGCTCCTCCATCGCCCCGAGAACGCGCTCCAACAGGGAACTGCTCTCCGCCGCCGGGGCCAACGTCTCCTTTAGCGGGCCGATGGTCTCGAGCGCCCCCTTGAGCGAGAGCAGGTCGTTCGGGGAGGCCGAGAGGCGGACTATTCTCGTGGCTATGCGCTCCACGTCCGGGATGCCGCCGAGATGCTCCCGAACCTCCTCCCGCAGCATGTAGTCAGGCACGAGCGTGTCCACGGCTTCGAGCCGCTGGCGGACGCGGCCTACTTCGAGGAGCGGGCGCTCCAGCCAGCGGCGCAGGGCCCGCTCGCCCATCGGGGTCTTCGTGCGGTCTACGGTCTCGATAAGCTC
>JACDFX010000485.1 GCA_013815575.1 Rubrobacter sp. | reverse complement strand
ACACTCTGCGCTCGGGCACCTCAGTCCTTCAGACTACGAAGAGGTTAGACTGAGAGGAGGTGCCGTGGCTTAAAGGCAAACAGTCCGCGCAAACGGGGCAAACCCAGTCCTCGGAGAGGAGCTGGGCCTGGAGCGCCAGGGTCGCCGTCGAGACAACCACCCGCCCGCCGTTGGAGGCGACGTCCAGGATCGCCGGGGCGAGGTAGGCTGCGGACTTCCCGGTGCCGGTCGGCGCGTCGGCCAGCAGCACGCCGCCCCACTCGAGCGTCTTCTCCACCGCGCGAGCGAACCCGAGCTGCTGGGGGCGAAAGCCGTATCCGCTCTTGCGGGACGCGAGAGGACCGGCGTCGGCGAAGAGTGCCGAGAGTCGAGAGCCGTCTGGAGAGGCAGGCTTCCTCCTGCGCGCCACCTAGAGAAGCAGCCCCTCACGATACGCGAGACCGCGCATCGCACCACGACCGGAAGAGAGTAAAGCGTTGGGCACGGACAGATTATACGCGCGACCGTTCTGCCTTCGACCGTCGAGGTACTTGTGAGCCGACGGTGGGTGCAACGAGGCACGCGCGACCAGGCGCCACGGGGATAACGTTGGCATGTGTTCCCCCGCTCGGACAAGCGTGCGACCGTCTCTCGTAACACGTGATGGCCGTACTCGGGCCGGGCGCGATCGATAGCGACGAAGCTCGACACCTGGTCCCACGAACGGGGCCTCGCGCCGGGGCGGGTTGCAGTACGGTTGCAGTAAATCGCCCCAGATGAGCAATCCGGAGTTTCCGTTTTTCCAAGTATTCGGCTTACCTACGGGGTATTCGGGGGCGCGCCCGGCAGGACTCGAACCTGCAACCTGCGGATTAGAAGTCCGCTGCTCTATCCGATTGAGCTACGGGCGCCGGGTGCGCCGGGCGACGCGAGAGCGGGTGAGGGGGATCGAACCCCCATCGCCAGCTTGGAAGGCTGGAGCTCTACCATTGAGCTACACCCGCGCGGCGGTCTTCCGGAGTCTCTGTGTCGGGGCGAGAGGATTCGAACCTCCGACCCCCTGCTCCCAAAGCAGGTGCGCTACCAGGCTGCGCCACGCCCCGCGGAGACCGGGTATGAGTATAACAAAGGGCACGGGGCTTTAAATGACGGCGGCGGGTGTCACGGCCTCTATCTCCTCGTCCAGGAAGCGGCTGCCCAGGGTGGCGAACTCTTCCGGGTCGGCGCTGCAGACGTAGGTGGGGTTGCCGACGTCATCGGCGTTGAGGGGGCGGCGCAGGTGACCGCGGCGGGAGAGGACGCGGCCGACCTCGAGGGCGGTCTGGCCCGCGGAGGAGATCAGGCGCACCTCCGGTCCCAGTATGCGGTTGATGGGGGCCGAGATGAGCGGGTAGTGGGTGCAGCCGAGCACGACGGCGTCGACCCGCCGCTGCATGAGGGGCCAGAGGTACTCCGCCGCCACGGACTCCAACTCCGGCCCGTCCACGATGCCCTTCTCGATCAGGGGCACGAACTCCGGACACGCCTGCTCGTAGACCTCGATGCCGGCGTCCAGGGAGTGGACCGCCCGTCTGTACGCCGCGCTACGGGCCGTGAGCTGGGTCGCGAGGACGCCCACGCGCCGGTTGCGCGTCTCCTCCACGGCGGCCCGGGCACCGGGCTCCACCACGCCCAGGATCGGGACGTCGAAGGAGCGCTGCAGGGTGCGTAGTGCCGCCGCCGCCGCGGTGTTGCAGGCGATCACGACCATCTTCACGTCCTGCTCGACCAGGTAGCGCACGATCTCGAAGGCGAACCAACGAACCTCGGCGGGGTCGCGCGGCCCGTAGGGAACCCGCGCCGTATCCCCGAAATACACCGTGTGCTCGTAGGGCAGTCGGTCCCGGATCTCCGCCAGAACCGTCAGCCCCCCGACACCGGAATCAAAAACGCCTATTGGCCGTGGATCGCTCACGGGGCTTTATTATATCCATTCGCCGCGCTTTCTCATAAACTCATCCGCACCATGATCTCCTTCAACCACGACGGCAAGCGCTTCAAGTACCGCGTAGCAGGCCTCTGCGTCCACGACGGACACTTGCTCCTGACGAAGGCCGAGCCCGACGACTACTGGATCCTACCCGGCGGAAGGGTCGAAATCTCCGAAGACACCCGCACCACTCTCAGGCGCGAACTGCTGGAAGAGACCGGGTACGAGGCGGAGATCAAAGACCTGCTCCTGATCGTCGAAAACTTCTTCCACCTCGACGAAACCGACTACCACGAACCAGCCTTCATCTACGCCATCTCCCCCACGGACCCGGCCATCCTCAACAACACCTGGACCCACCAAACCATCGACGGAGACGTCGGCATAGAACTCCGATGGTTCGAACTGGACCGTCTCGAGGCCGTCAACTTCCGACCGGCCTTCCTCAAACCCCTCCTGGGGGACCCACCCAAAACACCGCAGCACATGATCGTC
>JACDFX010000484.1 GCA_013815575.1 Rubrobacter sp. | reverse complement strand
CCGAAGCACCGGAGGAGCTGGATGAGCGTTGGGTGCTCTTTGGTATTCCTCTATCTCTAAGCCTGGACAATCTGCTCGCGGGCACCGGCTTGGGGATGCTTGGATTTCCCCCCGTGTTCACGGCAGCGGTCTTTGGCACTATGACGGCCCTGATGACGTTCGTTGGCCTTCAACTCGGGGGAGTCGTCGCCCGCTTCATACCCATCCGCTCCGATCTCCTCAGTGGTATGGGACTCTCGATCATGGCGGTCGTGCTGGCACTGGGATTGTAACTAACTATCTGCGGAGCCGCCGAGGCCTTCCCATTAGAAACGAACGTGGCTGTTGCCAGGGTTTGGATTTGGGTAAGGAGCACTCGGGAAAGGTATTCCCATTGTGTGTATGACTACCAGAGAAGGAGGCAGCCGTGGCGAACGAGTTGCAGGGACGCAAGGTGGCTATTCTTATCGCGCCGATCGGGAGCGAGCAGGTGGAATTCGTTCAGCCGAAGGAGGCCGTCGAGGCCGAAGGCGCCACGGTCGAGGTCGTCGGCATCCAGGCCGGCGAAGCCCAGGCGATGAACAACGACACCGAGATGGGGGACACCTTCACGGTCGAAAAGGCCGTAACCGATGTCTCTCCGGACGAGTACGACGCCCTTATAGTGCCCGGCGGCACCGTGGGGGCCGACAACTTGCGTGGTGACGCGAACGTGGTCGAGTTCGTGCGCGGGTTCTTCGAGCAGGCCAAGCCGGTCGGCGTGATCTGCCACGGCCCCTGGACCCTCGTCGAGGCGGATGTGCTCAAGGGCCGCACCCTCACCTCCTTCCCAACCCTCCAGACGGACATCCGCAACGCGGGCGGCAACTGGGTGGACGAGGAGGTCGTCACCGACCAGGGCCTCGTCACCAGCCGCAACCCCGACGACCTGCCGGCCTTCTGCGCCAAGGTGGTCGAGGAGATCGGCGAGGGCAAGCACGCCGAACAGGCTAGAAGCGTCTAGAGCGGTCAGCTGTTAGCTTTCGGCCGTCAGCTTTCTGTTGGCGGCTGAAAGCCCATTTTGCGGGCTTATAGGCTCGTTGCCGGATGCTCCGGGGGACGAACAAACAAGAAGGAGGCGTGACTAGATGAAAGCGGTAACGTGGCACGGCAAACAGGACGTTCGGGTGGACAACGTACCCGACCCGAGCATCCAGGAGCCGAACGACGCGATAGTCAGGATCACCACGACCAACATCTGCGGCTCGGACCTGCACCTCTACAACGTGCTCGGGCCGTACATCGACGCTGGTGACATCCTCGGCCACGAGCCCATGGGCATCGTCGAGGAGGTCGGCCCAGAGATCACGAACATAACTCCTGGCGACCGGGTGGTCCTGCCTTTCAATATCTCTTGCGGGCACTGCTTTATGTGCGACGAGAAGCTCTACTCCCAGTGCGAGACCACGCAGGTCCACGAGTACGGCACGGGCGCCAAGTTCTTCGGCTACACTAAGTTATACGGACAGGTCCCCGGCGGGCAGGCCGAGTTCCTACGCGTGCCACAGGCACAGTTCGTCCCGATCAAGGTTCCCGAAGAGGGGGCGGGAATGTCCGACGAGCGCTTCGTCTACCTCTCGGACGTGCTACCGACGAGCTGGCAGGCCGTCGAGTACGCCGGTATCCCGGACGGCGGCAGCGTGGCGGTCTTCGGGCTTGGCCCAATCGGACAGATGTCCGCGCGCATCGCCCGGTACAAGGGCCATCGGGTCATCGGCGTGGACCTCGTGCCCGAGCGCCTGGCGATGGCGAAGCGATACGGGGTTGAGGTCGTCGACCTCCGCGACCACGACGACATAGCGGAGACGATCCGCGAGATGACCGACGGGCGGGGACCCGACTCGGTCATAGACGCTGTTGGCATGGAGGCGCACGGCTCGGGCGGGGGCAAGATGGCCCAGACGCTGGTGGGCCTGCTGCCGGATTCGGCGGCCCAAACCGCGATGGAGAAGGGCGGGGTGGACCGGCTCACGGCGCTCAACCAGTGCATCGAGACCGTGCGCCGTGGGGGCACGCTCTCCATAAGCGGCGTCTACGGCGGGACGGCCGACCCCCTGAACATGCTGCAGCTCTTCGACAAGCAGATCCAGATCCGCATGGGCCAGGCTAACGTCAAGGCCTGGGTGGACGACATCATGCCACTACTGGTCGGCGGTGGCGACCCGCTAGGAGTCGAAGACTTCGCCACCCACAAGATGCCGCTGGACTCCGCGCCGCAGGCGTATGAGATCTTCCAGAACAAGCAGGACGGCGCCATCAAGATCCTGCTTCAGCCGTAGCCCCCTTAACCCAACAGCCCGCCGGATCGCAGAGCAGATCCGGCGGGCTTCGTCTTGCCGTCGGATCCGTCTCCCTTCGCGACCTTCAAGGAGATCGCATGAAATCCTCGATCCTGGCGCCCTGATCACGGCGGTTGGCCGGCCCCTGAAT
>JACDFX010000483.1 GCA_013815575.1 Rubrobacter sp. | reverse complement strand
CGAGATCCTCCTCGACAACCGCCCCATGCAACGCATTAGCGAACGCCTCGGCTTCCACCTCCGCCGCGACACCGAAAACATGGTCGTGAAGGCCGAACTCGACCTGTACCAGAGAGCCTGAGAAAGCTTTTGGGCGTCAGACTCCAGGCACCGGGAACCCCCGGGCGCGCGGCCCTCACGTCGCCGGCTGAACCCCGCGCCGCACTTGCCCTTCCCCGCCACCGGGGAACCGTTCGCAACACGGCACCAAAGAGGCCGGAAAACAGCCCCGACGGCCCCCCCAACCGATAATGACTCCCATTAAATAGTAACAAGAATTGTTCTTGATTTATACCCACCCGCCGTTAAAATAGGGGGAGTTTTCGAGTGCGCGTGGGAGGGTGGTTTGTTGGCGGCTCTGATGGAGAAGCTGGGCCTTGGGGGTCGGGAGATGACGGCTTCGGGGCACAGCAAGGACTTCGTACTCAAAGTAGTTCAGCCGGCCCTGATCGGCCTGATGGACGGTTCGGTTTCGACGTTGGCGCCGGTATTCGCGATAGCGGTGGCGAGCCAAAACGCGCGGTTCACGTTTCTGGTCGGGTTGGCGGCGGCGGTTGGGGCGGCGATCAGCATGGCCTTTTCGGAAGGCCTCTCGGACGACGGGTCAATGACGGGGCGCGGAGGGCCGTGGTTGCGGGGGTCCATCACGGGGTTCGCGACGTTCGTCGGGGGAATAATGCACACGCTGCCGTTCCTGTTGCCGGACATCGGCCTGGCGCTTTACCTAGCGTTTGCGGTCGTGGGGGTGGAGCTGCTCGTGATCTCCTACATCCGTTACAGGTACTTCGCTATGAGCTTCTGGATGAGCGCCCTACAGGTCATCGTGGGCGGCGCGCTGGTCTTCGCCTCCGGCGTCCTTATCGGCAGCGCGTAGCGGCCCTTTGGGCCGCGCTGTCAGCCATCAGCGCTCAGCTTTCAGCCCCTCCAACTCATGACGAAACGCGAGGGCGCCGGACCGGGATTCTTATCCGGCCTGGCGCCCGTTTTCGCTACCGGCTGTCACCCTCGCGGTCTCTAGCTGACCGCTGAAAGCTAATAGCTGAAAGCTCTACTCTACTTCGGCGGCTCGTAGAGCTGGACGTCGTTTCCCTCGGAGTCCTTGAAGGTCGCGACGCGGCCCCAGGGGTGCTCGGAGATGCCGGCGGGTACTTCGACGCCCTGGCTGTGAAGCTCGCCAACCGTGTCTTCCAGGCTGCTCTCGGGCTGGAAGGTGACGACGGGGCCGCCGTCGGCCTTGGCTCCGCCGGGCTCGCGGCCGTTCAGGCCGATGGTGAGGCCGTTAGCGTCGACCTCGGCCCAGTCGCCGTCCTCTTTAGTGATGGGGAGCCCCAGAATGTTGCCGTAGAAGTCTTTCGCCCGGTCTATGTCCTGGACCGGCATCCACACGACCGCTACACCTTTGAGCATGCTGTCTCCTCGTCTCGATTGAACTTGTTTAGCTTGTCAGGAAGTACCCGCGCGGGCAGTAAGTAAACTAACCGAACTGGCGGAGAAAGTGGCCCACGATCTTTTCTTCCACCCTGGCCGGGGGGACTTCCCGGTCAAGCTCCCGGGCGAGGCTCGTGACGCCGAACTCCTTTATGCCGCAGGGGGTTATGCGGTCAAACCAGGAGAGGTCCGTCTCTACGTTCAGGGCGAAGCCGTGCGAGGCGATCCAGCCGGAAGAGAACTTCACGCCGATGGCCGCGATCTTCTTCTCCCCGACCCACACGCCGGTGTATTCCGGGTGGTGCCACCCTTCGACCCCGTACTCCGCGAGCACCCGGATCAGGACGTCTTCCAGACTCCTGAGGTAGCCGTGCGTGTCGCGGTCTCTCAAGCGCAGGATGGGGTAGCCCACGACCTGGCCCGGCCCGTGGAAGGTCGCATCCCCTCCCCTGTCGCTCCAGAACACCTCGGCCCCAAGCGAGCGCAGATACTCCTCCCCCGCCCCGAGGTTGGCCCCGCCCTTCGCCGCCCGACCCACCGTGTAAACCGGCGGATGCTCGCACAGGACGAAGGTATCGGATACCTCGTCGTTCTTCCGCTTCCGGACAAGCCCTCTCTGCAGTTCCCACGCCTCCGCATACGGCGTCAGCCCCGGCAGCCGCACGACTTCGAGGTCGCCCCGCGCCCCCCGCCGCTCCTCTATCAAGACGTTCTCCCGAACAGCGCGTTGCAGGCCGCCAGTCGTTCCTCGGTCTCGGCCATCAGGCGTTCCACCAGCTCTCCGGCCGGGGGTATGTCCTCCACGAGGCCGGCGGCCTGCCCGGCGTAGACGAAGTCCTCGGCGTAGTCGCCGCGTGCCGCCTCGAAAGCCTGGCTTACAGAGGAACGTTGCGCTTCGAGTTGGGTCTCCCTGCCTTGCCAGCGGTCGGAGAAGGAGTTGCGGATCGCCCTTCCCGCGAACTCCTCCGGCCACGGGATGTCT
>JACDFX010000482.1 GCA_013815575.1 Rubrobacter sp. | reverse complement strand
CAGACGGCGAAGAGCGCGAGCCCTAGTGAGACGGCGTCGGACGCCATGTGCCCGGCGTCGGCGAGCAGCGCGAGCGAGCCGGTCAGGAACCCGCCAACGACCTCCAACCCAAGAAACGCCGTCGTCAAAAAGAACACGAAGGTCAGGGCCCGCCGGCCCGCCCCGCGAGAATGCCCCCCGTGGTCGTGTCCCTCGTGGTGGCTGTGGTCGTGGCCCATGCCGGTATTTTACCCCGTGGCCGGCCGCGTCTCGCGGGCCGTTCGGGCTACAGCCCGCGGTACTGGCGCAGCGCGAGCCAGAGGCCGAAGGCCAGTTGGGCCGCGCCTAGAAGACGCATCGAGTTCGGGTTCTCCGCGAAAAAGCGGGCGACCCGGCGGCTACCCTCCGGGCCGGTCTCCCAGAGAAGCGAGTGCTCTCTCGGTGAGACCAGCTCTATCACCGCGTCGCCGATGGTGAGGATCGCAAAGGTCTCCGTTGCCCTGCGCGCCCACGGTCCTCTCACGGGTTCTCCGGCCGTTCGCCGAGGGCCACGTCCAGGGTCCTCTCGTCGCCGTTACGGACGATGGTCAGCCGGACGGTGTCGCCCGGCTGGTAGTCGCGCAGGGCGCTGAACAAGTCACCGTAGCTTCCCACCTTGGTGTCACCGAGGTCGGTGATGACGTCGTTCTTGCGCACGCCGGCATCATCCGCGCCGCTGCCCGGCTGGACAGACTGGACCAGCGCACCCGAATCGACGGGAAGGTCGAAACGTTCGGCGACCTCCGGGGGGATCGGGACCGTTCCAACGCCCAGGTAGGGGGTCGTTACCTCGCCGGTCTCCATTAGCTGGTCGGCGACGGAGACGGCCGTATCGGACGGAACGGCGAACCCGAGGTTCACGGCCCCCGTCTCGCCCGGCGGGAGATAGGCGACGTTTACGCCGATGATGTTGCCGGCCCGGTCGACGAGGGCGCCGCCGGAGTTGCCGGGCGAGATGGCCGCGTCGGTCTGGATCAGGTCGGAGAGCGCCTGTTGCGCCTCGCGATCCGTCCCCAGGAGTTCTTCCGGGAACTCGCGGCCGACCGCGCTCACGACGCCCGAGGTGACGGTCGCCTCGAAGCCCGCCGGGCTGCCGATGGCGACGGCGAGCTGGCCCACGATGGGGGCCTCGTCCGTCTTGAAAGTCGCGGCAGGCAGGTTGCCCCGGTCCACCTTGAGGACCGCGATCTCGCTTGTCGGGTCCGAGCCGACGAGCTCGGCAGGCTCCGTCGTGCCGTCGGCGAAGGCAACCTCGATGTCCGAGGCGCCCTTGACGACGTGGGCGTTGGTGACGATGTGGCCGTCTTCGCGGTAGATCACACCGCTCCCAAGCCCCTCGCCCTGCTGCGTACCCAGCGGCGTCTGCTGGGAGACCTGCACGTTGACCTGCACCACGCTCGGCCCGACTGCGGCGGCCACCTGCGCGACCGGCTCGTCCTCGGGTATCCCGGACGCCGCTGGCGCCTCCTCCCGCGGAGCCTGCGCCGCGGCGGCGTTCTCGTTGGACCCTGACCGATCCTCCGAGCAGCCGGCGAGCAGGACCGCCGTAACAGCCGCCACGAGAAAGAGGTAAAAGCGCGCTTTGGTTCTGAAACTCAAGACTTTACATACCTCCTGTAGACGCCCGACGGGCGCGTGGTTCGATACAGAGTCTATACGAAGAGGCGGGAGGTTCTGTTGCGAGTTTGACAAAAGCCGGGGTTTCTCGGGCGATCCGCGGATAATCCGGGAGTGAGGCCGGGTCCGGCCTCGCGGCGATGTGAGAGAATCGTCTCTGGAGGCTAGTAGGGTCCGAACGGACCCGGAAAAGGGGCGCGATGCCGGAGATGGAAGAGAAGATGAGCCGCGCGGGTTTCTTGAAGCTGGGCGTCCTGGGAGCCTCGGCCGCGGCGCTCGCCCTGGTCTCCGGGTGCGGCGGGGAAGAGGACGATGACGAAGGCGAGGACGAAGACTAGCGCCGGGGGTTCAGGGGGCTGTCTTGCGGGCCTGTACCTTGACCTTCTCCTCTTCCTCGCGGAGGTAGAGAAAGACGTCCTGGGCAAACCGGAGGGCGTGCTCTTCCGGGAGGTTGACGCGCCGGTTCTTCATGACGGACTCAAGTTGCCTGACGGCGGCGTCCATCATGCCAACCATCGTCTCCGCCTCGCGTAGGATCTCCCCGCGCTCGGCCTCCGAGAGCTCCCTTCCGTCGGAGAGCCGCTCACGGTGCTCTGACAGGTACTGGATAAAGTCGCGGATGCCCACGGCCCGGAATTATACCGGCCCAGGCTGATTTGGATGCCGCGCCTACCGCAGCGCTTCGTCCAGTCTGTCGGCGAGGATGCTGGATCCCCCGTAGCCCATGAGCGGCCTCTCGACGAAGGGGCGGTCCCCAGCGGGGTAGCAGAGGGGGAGGAGGGGGACGCCCAGGTCTTCTGCGACGGGCGCCTCCAGC
>JACDFX010000481.1 GCA_013815575.1 Rubrobacter sp. | reverse complement strand
TCACCGCCCACCGCCCAGTAGGCATGCAACAGGCTCAGGGACAGGAACAGAAACGAAATGAGGGTGCCTGGAGCCTGCGTCACGAGATCACTCCGGCGAGGGAACGGCGGGCTCGTTCTCCCCGCGCATCAGGCGCCGGCGGGCGGTCTCCCTGCCGCCTACGGCCCTGACGTGATCGGTCGCCTTGGCGAGGCCGAAGACGGGCATGTTGCCGTAGACGGCCTCGTAGGCACCGCGCTCCACTATAAAGGTCTCGTGGAAGATGCCGACGCTGCCGTCCGAGCCTACGGTGCGGTTGAAGCGCTGCCAGGCCGGCAGGTGGGGGTCGTCGGGGTTGCGGGCGAACTTCTCCAGGTCCTCGAAGGAGCGCCAGTACTGGACGAGGGCCGGTCCGCGCCAGTAGAGGAAGAACTCGCCGCCGAGGAAGCCCTTCTCGGGGTGTTGGTAGAGCTCCCGGAGCATCGGGCCCATCGCGCGCACCGTCGGGAGCCACTTCCTCACGGCGAGGAGCTTGTTTATGCGCATACCTATAATGAAGACTACGAACGGCTCATCCGTCCGCGCCGTGTACCTGCCGTTGATCACACCCATGGGCTTAGGCTCCTTTCGTGTCTATCGGACGTACTTCCAAGGTTACATGCCCGACGTTACTCGCGCCGAACAGACGGAAGAGCGCGAGACCCACCCTGTACTTATCCCTCAGGGCCGCTTCCGCTCCTTCTGGCACTGCGCCGTCGATGACGCGGGCGATGCCCTCGACGCTCTCGCCTCGGGGTCTGCCCCGGGCGTTGGAGGGGGTCAGGACGACTCGCGGGTTGTTGCGGATACGCTTCATCTTTCCCGAGTTCGGCGGGGTCGTAGCGTAGACATAGTCCCCGACCCGGACGAACCAGATGGTCGTATGGACCACCTCGCCGCTCTTGCGGAAGGTTGTCAGGTTTACGTAGTTGTGGGTGTCCAGGGCCTCAAACGGGCGTGGGAAGCTTCGTTGCTCTTCGACGACGAGCTCCCGAACCCGCAGGCTTCCCACCTCCAGCTCGTCGATGGAGAGGCGTCCTATCTTGCCCCGTTTCACGGCTAGCGACCGGATCGCCAGCGCCCCGATAGCAACGGCCCCGATGGCGACGGCCCCGAACGCCGCCGCGCCAGTCGCCGTCGCCCCGAGGCTCCCCCAACCGAGAGCCGTCCCTGCCCGCGCGAATCCTACCCGCGCCGTCCTTCGTCCTCTCACCTTTTCTCCTCTACCGTCGCTCCATACTCGCCCACCAGCGTCTTGCAATCGCGCACCACTTTCAGCGTTCCTTTGTGGGTCGAGATCTCGCGCGGATCGCACCGAGGGCGACTATCCCGAGCGACGCCACGCTGGTTATGAGGCAGGCCAGCACCCCGAGCGCGAGCATCCCGGCGAGCGGGCTCCCGTAGACCATGTAGATGTCCCCGATCGGCGCTTCGTAATCCCCCGTCGGTACGAAGTGGACGAAACCGAGGAGCGCCAGCCCGACGACGGCGACGAACAGGTGGTAGCCGGGTATGGAGCGCCTCCTGACCGTCAGGTAGATCCCGGGCAGGATCAGGGCGTAGATCAGCAAGCTGAACGTGAACGGCGTGACCTCGGCCTGAAACGGCCAACCGGAGTGGTTGCCCCGTATGACGTGGTCCGTGTGGTGCATAAGGCCGAAAACGACCGCGGCTGACGCGAAGACCAGCAACCCCCTCCTGTAACCATCCCGCGCCGCCAACCCCGCCATGCCGCCCGTCCCGGCGCTCATCGCACGCCCTCGATTCGCCGCTCTTCGGCCTCCCACAACGCGTAGAAGATGCCGCCGCCCCGCACCCGCACCTCCAGGTGCCCGGCCTCCGCCAGCTCCCCGAGCCTCCGGTCGGCCTCGTCGACCGAGAGCGAAGTCTCGGTCGCGGCCCCGGCGGCCGTCATCTCGCCGCGATCCCTGAGCGCCACGAGCAGATCCCGCTCCGGGTCCGCGGCAGCCGGCCGGGACCGCCGCCTTCCTCCCAGCCCCGCGAGGCCGCTACCAAGCAACCTGAGGGCGGGGAAGGCGATCCAGAAGTACGTCGTGAAGATCCACCACAGTCCGGGGACCAACACCACCAGAAGGACCCCGGACAATGCAACCGGACCCAACACCGACAACGCCACCCCGACCTTCGCCCCCGGCCCGAGCTTCTCCACTTCGGTCCCGAAGAACTCCGCATGATGCCGCCGCCCGCCGAACCCCGAACCCCGCACCACAACCGACCTGCCACACATCTCCGCACCTCTCCGTCGCCCATTTGTTATGTAAATCTTGACATATGGTACTCTACGACCTGTTAATCTATATGTCAAGAGCGACATAACAGAAAAGTTGGAGGAAGATGACGACGCTTGGGTATGCGGTGCTGGGTTTGTTGGCGCGGGAGGCGCTCAGTGGGTACGACGTTGCGCAGAGGATGAAGGGG
>JACDFX010000480.1 GCA_013815575.1 Rubrobacter sp. | reverse complement strand
GCGTCACCGTCGGCTGGCTCACCCCGGCCCTCGACGCGAGCTCCACGCTCGAAAGAAACGGCGCCTCCCGCGGATGGTCCGCTACGTACCTCGCCACCCGCCGCTGCGTGGGGGAGAGCCTTCCCCCCTCGAATAGACCCGGCACCCGTTCCAGACCGTTCTCGACCGGAAACGAAACCACCCTAGAGCCCCACCCTGTTCACGATCCCCCACGTTTGCTAAACTGCATGAATAGAATTATACAGAACGCTGCGGTGTATGCACAACAAAGAATCGACACATTCAAATGGATGGCTTGGGAGGGGGTTCGCGGCTTGAATCCTCTAGCTTTGGGCGGCGGCACGGTGGTGCTTACCGGGGACGACCTGTATATCGAGGAGGTCGTGCGGGTGGCGCGGCGGGGGGCTCGGGTCGTGGTCTCCGGGGAGGCGCTCGGCCGGGTGCGGCGGGCGCGGGAGGTCGTAGAGCACGTCCTGGAGCGGGGCGACCCCGTCTACGGGATGAACACGGGGGTGGGCTCGCTCTCGCGTTACCGGGTTCCGTTCGAGCATTTAGAGCAGTTCTCCGCGACGCTCGTAAGCCGGCACACGACGCACCAGGGGGCCGAGGTCAGCCCTGAGGTCGTGCGGGCGATGATGGTCACGCGCGTCAACGGGATGGCGAAGGGCGGGGTGGGGGTGAGGACCGAGCTTCTCGCGGCCTTCGTGGACGCGCTCAACGCGGGGGTGCATCCCGTGGTGCGTCTCGGGGGGTCTGTGGGGCAGGCGGACCTCGCTGAGATGGCCGAGATCGGGCAGGTCCTCATCGGCCGCGGCGAGGCGGACTACAGGGGGGAGCGCATGAGTGGTGCGGCGGCGCTGGCGTCCGCCGGCCTGGAGCCGATCCGGCTAAAGGCGAAGGAGGGCCTCGCCCTCATAAGCGCCAACGGCATCACGATGGGACACGGCTCGCTCGTCCTCTCCGACGTCGCGGACCTGCTCGACGTCTTCGACATAACGGCGGCGCTCTCGTTCGAGGCGTTCGGCGGGAACCTCTCAACCGTGCACCCCGAGGCGGCGCGGCTACGGCCGCACCCCGGGCAGGCGCGGGCGTCGGACAGACTTCGGGAGTTGCTGGCGGACAGCTACTTGTGGCGGCCGGGGGCTGCGAGGAATTTGCAGGACCCATTGTCTTTCCGGTGCGTGCCGCAGACGCACGGGGCCTGCTACGACGCGCACGCGTACGCGAGGGGGACGATGGAAGTGGAGATCAACTCCGCCGGCGACAACCCTCTCGTGCTGATAGAGGACCGTTCCATCATCTCCGTCGGTAACTTCGACGTCGTGGCCCTCGCCGTCGCCTTCGACCTGTTGCGCGTCGCCGTCGCCCAGGTCGTCCACCTCGCCAACGAGCGCATCCAGAAGCACCTCTGGTCCCAGTTCTCAGGCCTACCGACCGGGCTGGCGGCCCGCGACGGCGACGAGGGCCTGCGCCCCCTCGGTTACACGTCCGCCTCGCTCGCTGCGGAGGCCCGCGTGCTCGCCAACCCCGTCTCGTTGGACTACCGTGGCCAGATCGCCGAGGGCGTGGAAGACCACGCCAGCATGGCCCCGCTGGGAGTCCGCAAGACTGAGGAGATGGTCGGTATAGCCCGCCGCATCGCCGCCCTGGAGCTTACCGTCGCCACCCGCGCCGTCGAGCTCCGCGGCCGTCCCCGCCTCGGCATCGGCACCCACGCGGCCTACGGCCTCGTCTCTCGCTACGCCGCCACCGAGCCAGAACAGCAGTGGCCCGACCTCGACGGCCTCACCGAGGCAATCGCCGGCGGACGCCTCATAGCCCACGTCGCCTCCGAGATAGGCCCGCTGGAGCCAGTCTCCACGCCGGGTGAGGCGGTGGGTCCGGCGGAACAGTAGGATCGCGGGACGGCCGGCTGTGAGGCTGTGACGAGTTTGCCGCCAGGACGCGGATATCGGGAGAAGTTCCGCCTCTCAGCCCCCCCGGGCCTCGAAACCTCTACAAAAACCTTCCCAGCCACGACAGCGTCTCCTCGATCCAGTACGCCCCGACGCGGTGGTCTTCTCCCGGCATATCCACGAAGCGGAGGCGTTCGGGGGCGGCCGAGTAGTGGGGTACGAGGTCGTCGTAGAAGGAGCGGGCATTCGGGTAGGGGGTCGTACGATCTTCCGCGCCGTGTACGATCATGAGCGCGGTCGGGAAGCACCGCTCTGGTTTCGGTGAGTAGGCGGCCCTCTGGCGGACGGAGCTTCCGGGGTCCGGGGTGTTCGGCATCAGGGCGACGGCGACCTTTGGGGCGGGGAAGTGGCCGCCGCACGAAACCGAGAGCGCCACCGCACCACCCATGGAGGTGCCGACGACGCCCATGCGCGTGAGGTCGAGCTCCTCGCGGGAGGAGATCCAGGCCAGTACCTCGTCGGCTTCGTCCACCGTGTCGTCGAGTGCGTCGTTAAAGAGGGCG
>JACDFX010000096.1:1433-6775 GCA_013815575.1 Rubrobacter sp. | reverse complement strand
CGACGTGCTCGGCGAGGAGCGCCGGGTAGAACTGGAGGCCCACGCGGATTTGGACAGCCTCGACGGCCCCTTCGACTTCGCCCTCGTGACGCTCAAGGCCCCGCACCTGGAGGAGGCCCTGCGTCCCCTGGTGGAGCTTGGGATGGTTCGGACCTACGTCTCGCTCTGCAACGGGCTCGTGCAGGAGCGCATGGCCGGCCTCGTCGGCGCGGGGAACCTGATCTGGGGGACTGTCGAGTGGGGATCCACGAACCTCGGTCCCGGCCGATTGGCGCAGACCACCCGCGCACCTTTCGTCATCGGCGAGCCCGACGGCGGTACGCGGGACCGAACCCGCCTGTTGGCGGAGGTCCTGGGCGCCGTCGAGAGCGTGCGCGTGACGGAGAACATAAGGGGCCAGGTCTGGTCCAAGCTGCTCGTCAACAGCTCCTTCTCGGGCCTCGGGGCCGTCTCCGGCCTGCTGTACCGCGAGGTGATGGAAGACCCAGCCGGGCGCGAGGTGGCCCTGTCGCTCTGGCGTGAGGGTTACGATGTGGGAATGGCCCAGAAGCTGGCGCTCGAAGAGGTCCTCGGCGTGGAGGTGGAATCGATCGTTCTGCGCGGTCCCGAGGATAGAGCAAGAGTAGACGAGGCCCTCGAAGTGGCGATGGGCTACGCCGGGGCAACCAAGGCCTCGATGCTCCAGGACCTCGAACGGGGGCTGAAGACCGAGGTGGACGTCATAAACGGTGCCGTCGTGGACAGGGGGCGCGAGTACGGTATTGAGACCCCGGTAAACTTCCGCGTAGTGGAGTTGATGCACGCGATGGAGCGGGGTGAGCGGCGTCCGGGGCGGGACGTGTTCGAGGATCTAGGGGACCTCATCCACGGCGTCTAGACCTCCAGGCACGCTACTCTACGAGTTCCACGCCCGCCCGTCCGGCGGCGTCGGCCAGGCGTCCGTCCAGCGTGGCGAGCGGGAGGCCGCGGCGCATCGCGAGCTCCAGGTAGGATGCGTCGTAGCTTGTCAGGCCGTACGTTCGCCCTACGTCCAGCACCGCCCCGAGGGCTCCCGTCAACGCGGCGTCCTCCACCGCGATAGGCAGTCCGCCCAATAGCTCCAGAAACCGGGCGGTGTCCGCCGCCGACAAACGACCCCGCCGTTCGCCCACCAAGATCGCGTTGGCGACCTCCAACGGCCAAACCGCCGGCGCCACGGCCGGGTCGGCATCGAGGAGTCCCAATGTTCTGTCTGCGTACGCGCTGTCTTCGTCCTCAAAACCCCAGGCCACGGCAACCGAGTTGTCCAGCACGAAAGGCACTAAAAACGCCTTCCCTCCTCTATGAGGTCTTTGATCTTCAGACCGCCCAGGGTGTTGCCTTTGCGGAATTCTCTGAGCTCCTCGATCACCTCTCTCGTGCTCCTGCGTTTCTTTTCCGGGGGAGGGATGAGTACGGCCACCGGAACCCCGTGCTTGGTGATTGTTATCTCCTCTCCACCGGCCACCTCGTCTAATAGCCTGGGTAGGTGCGTCTTCGCCTCGTAGGACCCGACCGTCTTCATCAGTAAACCTCCTGACTAGTCTGAAACTAGTCTAACATCACTCCGGCCGTCAGGTGTTGGGCGTAGTGTCACCGGCGCTAGAAGGAAACGGCGCCGCGGCCCTTGAGCCCGAAGGCTTCGCGGGCTTCGTCCGGGGTGGCGGGCTCGCGGTCGAACATGGCGGCGAGGGCGACGGCCTTCTCGACGAGCTCCGCGTTGGTTTCGGCCCGCTTCTTACGGCTGACGCGGAGGTTGTCTTCGAGGCCGACGCGGACGTGGCCGCCGAGCATGAGGCACATGGCTGCGAGGTGGTACTCGGCCGGGTAGCCGACGCCGGCCGCCGACCAGGTGAGGTCGTCGCTGAAGAGGTCGGTGGCGGTGCGGCGCATGTGCATGAACTGGTCTATGGTGGCGGCGTTTGCGCCCATGACGCCGAGCACGAACTGGACGTGGACGGGCAGGTCCAGCAGGCCCTTGTCCACCAGGTACTTGATGTTGTAGAGGTGGCCGACGTCGTAGGCTTCGAGTTCGGGTTTCGCGCCAGCCTCGCGGAACATGGCGCAGACCTTCTCCATGTCGGCGAAGGTGTTGCGGAAGATGTAGTCGCGGGTACCTTCCAGGTAGTCCACCTCCCACTCCTCGAAGGCTCCGGGATCACCCCGTTCGGCGATGGGGAAGAGGCCGAAGTTGAAGGAGCCGGTATTGAAGGTCGCCATCTCGGGTTGGAGTTCGGGGAGGACGGCGGCGCGTTCTTCGAGCGACATGCCCTTGCCGCCACCGGTGGTGGGCTGCACGATCACGTCGCACCGCTCCTTGATGCCCGAGACAACCTCGCGGAAGAGCCCGATGTCCGAGCTCGGCTTGCCCGACTCGGGCTCGCGGACGTGGAGGTGGACGATGGTGGCGCCGGCCTCATGGGCGCCTACCGCTGACTCGACGATCTCGTCAGGCGTAACCGGTATGGCCGCGCTCTGGCCCGGCACCGTCATGCCCCCCGTGATCGCCGCGCTGATGATTACCTTCTCCACGCCGTTCTCCTTTCCCTGTCGGTTCCCTGACCAATAGTAGGGGCGACGACGAACCGCCGCAAACGGTCGCGTAGAATAGGGCGGCACATCCCAGGCCCGTTCGTCGGCCGTTCTAGAGGAGGGACGAGAAGGGTGTCGAACCCCTACGCCAGGCACAACGAGGAGAGCAAGGCGAACTTCGACCACGTCTACGACCTGCCCGACCCCAGGGGGTACTTCGAGGCTTTGGGCTCCCTGGATTACCTGGCCCCCGAGCACGCCCGCCGCCTCTTCCCGGTCCTGTTGGGGGAGGTTCGGAGAGGGGACGGCCCGGACGGTATCCTCGACCTCTGCTGCTCCTACGGTGTCAACGCCGCCCTGCTCGGCCACGACCTGACCCTAAAAGACCTCTACGCCCACTACGCCTCCCCGGAGCTGGCCGGTCTCTCGACCGAGGAGCTCCTGGGCGCCGACCGGCCGTTCTACGCAGAACTCAGGCATCCCTCGCCGCCCGAGGTCGTCGGCGCGGACTCGGCCTCGAACGCCGTCAGGTACGCGCTTCGGGCCGGGTTGTTGGAGGCGGGTTTCGGGGAGGATTTCGAGACGTCTGACCCGTCGGAAGCCTTCCGGAAGGCCGTCGGGAACGTCGGGATCGTCACCGTCACCGGCGGCGTGGGCTACGTCTGGGAGCGAACCTTCGACCGCGTCCTGAAGTCCGTTTCGGAGGCCCGCCCGGACGGTCGGGCGCCGTGGGTCGCGACCCTGCCGGCCCGACTGGTGGACTACGACCCGCTCTCGGCCCTGTTCTCGGACCACGGCCTCGTTACGCAGAAGTTCGCAGCCCGGACCTTCCCGCAGCGCCGCTTCGCCGATGCCGCCGAGCGCGAACACGTCCTGAGGGAGCTGGCGAAGGTGGGCGTGAACCCCGCGGGCAAGGAAGAGGAAGGCTGGTATCACGCCGACCTCTACCTCTCCCGCCCGGCCGAGGAGGCTTCGAGGGTATCGGTGGACGAGCTGTTCGGGGCTTCCGGCGCCCTGGATTACTGATGCGGCCCCGAATTCGCGAGCGCCAAACCGGAACTTGAAGGCCGGCGCGGCCCACCGGGGCCGAAGGTCAGCGCGCTATCCCAAGCCAGCACCTGGACGGGCTTGCAAAGAAGTTGAATCACTTTGCGAACGCTATCGGCGACAGTCTGCCCGCTGAGAGCGCGGTTCGTGGGAGTTACTCTCGTCAAACACTTCCGACCAGAGGTTGTGGCGTCAGCGTTCCGGCGTGCCCCGGGATGGTGCTGCCGAAGAGGCCCCGCCAGCGTGCGGGCAGGCTGAGGTCTATCTCGGCGACGCTCCCGGTGTCCGTGCGTTCGCAGACGCGGTCGCCGTCCGGGCCGTAGACGCCGCCGGGGGTGTCGAAGCCGGCTTCGGGGTAGTCGCCCAGTTGGTTCGCGCTCGCCAGGTAGACGGCGTTATCGAGGGCTCGGGCGGCGCACGCCAGCTCGTACTGCCGGCCCCACGGATACCGCCAGCCCGCCGGGGCCAGGATGAGGTCCGCCCCCGCGAGCGCGGCCTCACGCACGGCCTCCGGGGAGCCGAGGTCCCAGCAGATGACGAGTGCGACGCGCGCCCCGCCCGCCTGGACCACGGGGATCTCGCGTCCGGGAACGAACACCCCGGGCTCGTCGGTGGTCCACACGAGCTGCCGCTTTCTGTAGGTCAGCAGGAGCCCCCGCGGCCCGATGAAGTTCGCGCTGTCCGAGAGTTCGCCCGACCGGTGCCTCTCGGGGAAGCCGTAGGCTATGTACAGGCCGAGGCGGCGGGCCAGGGAGGCGAAGAACGCGGCGCTCGCTCCGCGCTCCGCGCTCTCGGCGTGGTGGTGGATGGTTCGGAGGCCTGCGTACCCGGTGGTGAAGAGCTCGGGCAATACTACCCACTGGAGCGCCGGGTGCGCGCGTTTGGCCGCGGTTACGGCGCGCTCCGCCAGCAGGAGGTTCCCCTGGACGTCCCCCGGCTCCGGTTGGAGGTGAAGGGCGGCCACGCGCGGGTGCGCGTCTCCGGGCACGCCGGGTGGTCCGATGTCTATCCCTCGCGCCAAAACCTCGCCCCGCTGGATCCCGCTACGAGACCACGGACACGGGGCGCGTTGCGGTTCCGCGGTGCGGGCCGCCGGCGTCGCCCAGTTGGTCAAGGTACCACCGCACGAACGACTCGACGGAGCCCTCCGTGACCTCGGAGAATGGGCCCGGTTCGTAGGCCACGGACTTGATGCCGGCGTAGTTATTCTCGCAAAGCTCCCAGTCCTGCTCGCAGGTAGCCCGCCACACGGCGGCCACCCTTTCGGGGTCGTAGTCGACGCCCTCGACCGCGTCATTCCGGACGAGAAAGCAGACCTCCACGTGCGTGAGATCCGGGCCGGCCGGCAGCAGGCGGGTCGTCATGGCGTAGTCGCAATTGGCGTGGGCCCAGAAGTTCGGGAGGGTGATGACGCGCAGGCTGCCCGTCGCGGGGTCCGTGAGGTCTCCCATAAGCGGTGCCACGAGGCCGCCGTCCAGGCTTTCGGTGAGGAAGCCCTCTTTCAGAGGCAGGCGGGAGACGCGGTAGGGGGCGCCGTCTGGGAAGCTGATCTCCTCTGGCGCGAGGCCGAGGTCCCGCCAGCGCGCGTACTCGCTCTCCAGGGTCGCGTCGAAGCCGTCGTCGCTGCGGGTGTCGCCCGGCAGCCCGAGGTCGTAGTTGGACGTGCAGAACTCCGGGTGGCTCACGCGGCAGTGGTAGCACTCCCGGTTGTTCTCGACGAGCGTCTTCCAGTTCGCCCTGACCTC
>JACDFX010000096.1:0-1423 GCA_013815575.1 Rubrobacter sp. | reverse complement strand
TAGCTGTGGCGCACCGCGACCTTCGCATCTTCCAGGGCGTGCGGCCTGAGCTGGGGCTCGATGCCCTCGTAGAAAGAGTCGAAGTCCGGCGTTGATTCGTCCGGCTGGAGGCAGACGAAGACGAGCCCGGCGAGCTCGCGGACCGCCGCCGAGCGCAGGTGGTACTCGTCCGCGTCGAAGCCCTCGCCCATGAGGCGGGCGTTGGCGAGGCAGCCGTCGAGCTTGTAGGCCCACTGGTGGTACGGGCACACCAGGGACCGGGAGCGTCCGCGGGGTGCTGTGGCTATCCTGGACCCCCGGTGGCGGCACACGTTGAAGTGGGCCCGGACGCCGCCCTCCTTGTCGCGAAGCACGATCAACTCTTCATCCCCGACCGGGAGCAGGAAGTAGTCGCCGGGCTCGGGTATCTCGCACGTGTGCCCGGCGAACAGCCAGTTGGTGTGAAAGATTCGCGAGAGTTCCTCTTCGAACAGCTCCTCGTCCACGTAGAATTCTTGCGGGAGGGTCTTTCCCGGTACGCGGTTTCTCAAGAGGTCGGTCAGATCGTCCATAGTCTACTCCTGATCACGCGTGGAAGGTCTTCTCGAAGGCGTCGTCGGCGACCGCCAGACGGTCGAGGCTGAAGGCCTCTATCGGGAAAGTGGACTCCCCGTCGAGGGCCAGCTCCGAGAGGATGCGGCCTATCAGGCCCGCGAACTTGTAGGCGTGGCCCGCCCCGATGGCGACGGAGATCCGCGGGTGCCCCGGCAGGGTGTCGATGACGAAGTTCTGGTCCGGCGGGATCGTGTACAGGCAAGTCTTCGTGTACAACTCAGGCCCGAGAAAACCAGGGATGTACCGGCCTAGAAAGTCGCGGTAGCGCTCGATGCGGACCGGATCCGGCTCGAAACTCCTCGTCTCCGCGGTTACCTCGTGCCCGCCCATGTGCTGGCCCAGCTTGGTAGCGACCTCGCCGTAGACGGGGAACCCGTAGAAGTTGTCCCTCCCGTGCCACATAAAGACGGGGAAGCGCTCTGGGGAGAACTCCCTGAGGTTTGGCGTCGCGTAGTAGGTCACCTGCTCCTGGGTGACGGTCAGCGGTATCCGCGTGCCTGTCTCCTTCAAGACTTCGTTCGTCCAGGCGTCGCTGGCGACCACGACCCGGTCGGCCAGGTAGGTGCGTTCGTCGGTTACGACCTCCACGCCTTCTCCGCTCGGGCGGACGGCCCGGACGGGGGTCTCGTCGAGCACCGTCGCGCCGTGGGAGCGGGCCAGGGCGACGTGGGCGGCGTTCGCCTTGCCGGCGTCCACCAGCCCCGAGTCCTTCTGGAAGATCGCGCGCTCCGAGCCTTCGAGGTGGAACTGCGGCCAGCGTTGCATGAGCTCGGCGGGATCTAACAGTTTGTAGTCGAAGCCGTGCTCCTCGAAGGCGGCGACGTAGCCC
>JACDFX010000095.1 GCA_013815575.1 Rubrobacter sp. | reverse complement strand
CCTGTTCTTCGACCTCGACCTCTCGCGGGCGAACTACGGGGGCGCCCTGCTCGTGCTCACCGTCGCCAGCGTCTCGCTCGTCGGGTTCGGCATCGTCGCCGCCGTGCTGCCGCTCCTCTCCCCGGAGAAGGGACAGCAGGTCAGCTACATAGTCTCGTCCGTGCTGCTGCTTGTCTCCGGCGTGTACTACGAGATCGGGGTCCTGCCAGGGTGGATGCAGGCAGTCGCCGTCTTCTCTCCTGTTACTTACGCCCTCGAGGGTACCCGGGACGCCCTGCTCGAAGGCGCGGGCCTCGCGGAGCTATGGGAGAGCATTCGGGTACTGTTGGTCATGGGCGTCGTGTTTGTGCCGCTTGGGATCTTCATCTTCCACCTCGGCGAGCGCTACGCGAAGAGGACCGGGAAGTTGAAGAGGAGTGGGTAGAGAGGTTTCAGGTTTTTGGGGCGTGACCTTACCGGCCGACTAGCTCCGCCCGGACGCCGAGGGCTTCGGCGTTGCGGGCGAGCTGGCGGTCGGCGGTTAGCAGGGTAAGGTCTTCGGCGGCGCAGAGCGCGAGGTGCAAGGCGTCCGGCGATTTGAGTGGCAGGTCGAAGCGGGCGACGTAGTCGCGGGCCAGCCGGTAATGACCGGCGTCCAGGCTCCTTCGGCCGTAGAGGCCGTCTTGCAGGTGGGAGTCGAAGAGGGTAGATACTTCTTCTGCTTCTTCGCGGCCGAGGTCCCCAATCCTTACGCGCAACGATACGGCGGCAAAGAATTCCAGTTCGACGAGGGCGCTTATTTCCGGCACGTCGGCCTCTTCGTACATGCCCTGGACCGCGGCGCTGTTCTCTTCTGGAAGGTAGTAGGTGACGACGACGCTGGTGTCGAAGTAGCGTGCCAGGGTCAGTACCGCGCTTCTCGTCGAGTCTTGATAAGAGACTCGCTCGCGGACTCACCTTTCAACTTTATGGACGCCCGGAACTCCGTCAGGTCCGGGAACCGTCCGGGCTTCCGTTCCGGCGGCACGAGGCGGGCGACCTCCTTGCCGCGGCGCAGGATCGAGATCTCCTCCCCCGACTCCGCCCGCTCCAAATACGCCCGCAGGTTCTCCCGCACCTCCCTGACGCTGACCCGCTCCACACTGCCTCCCTTCGGTGTACGCAGCTAGTGTACACCGAAGGGGGGTACGCGGGCGGGTTCTGCGCCCTGCCATGCGCCAGTATAAAGGACCCCGTTCGGGCCCGAACGGGTAAAACCTGATGTCTGAAACTTCCCGTTCCGGCCGACCGGCCGGCGGGGTGTCATCAGGGGCAGCGGCTGCCGGGGTTGTTGTACTTCTCGTTCTGGCGCCAGCGGTAGAACTCGTTGCGGTTCATGGGTCGTCGGCCGGGGTGGGTGGCCGAGTGGACGACGAGGTACTTGTCGTAGGCGTTCTCGCCCGAGATCTCCTTCAGGTATTCCCAGATTTCGCGTAGGGGGTTCATCGCTCCCTATTCTAACTCCCCGCCCCGACCGGCTCGCGCTCGTCCACGGGCTCACCCTCGGAGTCCAAGCGGGACTCTTCCCAGGGCGCCTCGCTCATCTCGGGCTGCTGGCCGCCACGGATCAGGCCGAACCACACGCGAACCGCGTCCACGATAACGATGATTATCAGGAGCGCGAAGAGGATCGAGAGTATCCCATCCACCGTGGAGTTCGTGATGATCTGGCGCACGTCGTCAGCGCTCTGGGCGGTGCCGTAGAGCTCGCCGTTGGCGAGGGCCTCCTGGGCGGCGCTCCTCTGGGCGAAGAAGCCGAGCGTCGGTTCTGGGGAGAAGATCTTCATCCAGCTCGCCGTGAGCGTCACCGCGACGTCCCAGGCCAGCGGCAGCGCCGTCACCCAGGCGTAGCGGAGCTTGCCCATCTTTATGAGGATGGTCGTACCAACGGTGAGGGCGACCGCCGCCAGAAGCTGGTTGGCGATGCCGAAGAGGGGGAAGAGCTGGTTGATGCCGCCCAGCGGGTCGTTCACGCCGGCGTAGAGGAAGTAGCCCCAGGCCCCGACTATGAGGGCGCTCGCGACCAGGTTGCCCGGCAGCCAGGAGGGGTTGGCGAAGGGACGGTAGACGTTGCCGATCATGTCCTGAATCATGAACCGGCCAACGCGGGTTCCGGCATCGACCGTGGTAAGTATGAACAGCGCCTCGAACATGATGGCGAAGTGGTACCAGAACGCCTGCAGCGCGGGGCCGCCGATGATGCCGGAGAAGATCTGGCTCATCCCGACCGCGAGCGTCGGCGCCCCGCCGGTTCTGCCGATGATGCTCTCCTCCCCGACGTTGTTAGCTGTTGCCTGCAGCACATCCGGCGTGACCGTGAACCCGAACCCGTTGACCGCCTGCGAGGCCGACTGTACGGTGTCGCCGAGCACGCTCGCCGGCGCGTTCATCGCGAAGTAGACGCCGGGGTCGAGGGTGGTCGCCGCGATAATCGCCATCACGGCCACGAACGACTCCATGAGCATCGCGCCGTACCCGATAAGCCGGATCTGGCTCTCTTTCTGGATCAGCTTCGGCGTCGTCCCAGAGGCCACGAGCGCGTGGAACCCGGATAACGCCCCGCAGGCTATCGTGATGAAGACGAACGGGAAGAGTGGACCGGCAAAGACCGGCCCCGCGCCGGTAGCGGCGAACTCGGTCGCCCTGGGCATCTGGATGGCCGGCAGGGTGAACATGATGCCTACCGCCAGCAGGAGTATGGTCCCGATCTTCATGAACGTCGAGAGGTAGTCGCGGGGGGCCAGAAGCACCCAGACCGGCAGGACGCTCGCGATAAAGCCGTAGGCGATGAGGGCGAAGACGATCTGGTTCGGGCTGAACGTCCAGAAGTCAGCGTAGGGGCTCGACTCCGCGATCCAACCGCCCCCGATGATCGCCAGGAACAACAGCCCCACCCCAATAATGGAGACTTCCAGCACCCGTCCCGGCCTCAGGAAACGCAAGTAAACGCCCATCAAGAGCGCTATGGGTAGGGTCATGGCTATGGAGAACGAGCCCCACGGCGACTCGGCGAGGGCGAGCACCACGACCAGGGCGAGAACGGCGAGCAGGATGACCATGATCGAGAGGACCGCGACCAGCGCCGCGACGCCGCCGACGGGTCCTATCTCCTCCCGGGCCATCTGCCCGAGCGTCTTCCCGTCGCGCCGCATGGAGAAGAAGAGCGTCGTCATATCCTGGACCCCGCCGGCCAGGATCACCCCGACGATGATCCAGACCGTCCCCGGCAAGAACCCCATCTGCGCCGCGAGCACCGGCCCGACCAGAGGCCCGGCCCCCGCGATGGCCGCGAAGTGGTGCCCGAAGAGCACCCGCCGGTCCATCGGCTCAAAGTCCCGCCCGTTGTTGAGCCGTTCGGCCGGCGTCGCCCTGGAGTCGTCGGTCTCGAGGACCTTTTTCTGGATGAACCTCGCGTAGAACCTGTAGGCGATGGCGTAGGAGGCGATGGCCGCGAAGAGCAGCCAGCCCGCGTTTACGGTCTCCCCGCGGGAGAGCGCCAGCACCCCCCAGCAAATTGCTCCCACGAGGGCGACGCCCAGCCAGACACCGTACCGACGAATGCTATTCCCCATGATCCCTCCTGCCCTTCCCTAAGGCTCTTACGCGATAGGTTGGCATCCTAGCACAACGAAAAACCGCGCGGAAAGTCGAGGGTGAAACAGGTCAACAGCCCGCCCCTAGAAACGGGTGCGCAGGAGCTGTGGCGCGGTGAGGCAGACGGCGAGGGCCATGACCGCGCAGATGAGGACCGGGTAGAAGATGGCCTCGAACGGGGCCGTGCCCGTCGTCAGGCCGAAGACGGTCTTCAGGGCGTCGTTGGCGTAGGCGAAGGGGACGAAGCCACGGAGGATGAGCATGATGCCCTCGGGGTTCTGGTTACGGAAGAAGCCGGACAGGTAGATCAGGGGAAACAAAATAGCGGTCGCATAGAGCAACACGTCAGCCGGTGAAGAGGTGAAGTTGGCTATAAAGATCCCAATGCAGTTCGCCGCCACGAGCGTCGCAAAGAGCGCCACGCAGGCGGCGAGAACCCATATCAAGGATATTGGATGCAGCAGAAACACGACGAGGAGCGCGGGCAGCAGTTGCAGGAGGTCGAGCACCGCGTTGACGGCGAGGACCTCGAAGACGATGCGGTAAGGAGAGAGGGGCGTCAATGAGACGCGGACCAGGATGCCGTCGTTCAGGTCCGTGGTGAGGCTCTCGCCGGCGCCGAAGGTCCCCGCCATGACGGCGACGATACCTATGACGGCCGCGGCGTACTGGGCCGGGATGTCGCTGGCGGCGACGGGGCCGATGATCGCGATCGGGTAAAGCATCTTTATCGCGAGCGCGAACCTCTTGCCGAAGAAGAGCGACACGTCCTTTTTCCAGTAGGCGTCCGGCGGGTTAACCCTCACGCTTCAACGCCTCCCCCGTAAGCTTCACGAACACGTCCTCCAGGTTGGGCCGCTCGACCGAGAGGCTCACGATATCTCCGCCGGACTTCACCAGGCCGGCCACCACGTCGGCGACGATGCCGGGCCGCTCGCCGCAATGCACGACGAGGTTCCGGCCCTCCGGCACGACGCGCTGGACGCCGGGCACCGCCGCTACGGGTCCGTACTCCACGGGGTTCCGCAATGTTGCCACGATCCTCCGCAAGCCCTCCACCGAGGAGATCAGGGCCTCCGGCGTGTCCTGCGCCACCACCTTGCCCCGGTACATAAACGCCACCCGGTCGCACAGTGCCTCGACCTCGTCCACCTGGTTGCTGGCGAGCACGACGGCCACGCCCGACTCCGAGAGCTCCCGGACCTTGCGCTGAAACGCGAGCTGTGAGGTGTAGTCGAGCCCGAGCGAGGGCTCGTCCAGCAGCAAGACTTCCGGACGGTGCGCCAGGGCCTCCACGAGCGCGAGCTTCTTGCCCATCCCGTAGGAGTAGGTCTTGACCCTGTCGTCCGCGTACTCCGTGAGGTCGAAGAAGTCGAGCAGGTCGGAGACCACGGCCTCGGCCTTCGCCTCCTCCACCCCGTAGGCCCGCGCGAAGAAGTACGCGTTGGCCCTACCCGTAAGGTCCCCGTAGTGGGTCGGACGGTCCACCATCAGGCCCATCCGGGCCCTGACCCTCCGCTTCTCCCTGATCCCGTCCGCGCCCGCCACGGAGAAGGTGCCGCCGTCAGGTTCGATGGCCGTGGAGAGGACGCGGAGCAGCGTGCTCTTGCCCGAGCCGTTCGGCCCCACGAGACCGAAGACCTCGCCGGGCGAAACCGAGAAGCTGACGTTCTCCATGCCGCGACCGCTGCTCTTGTAGCGGAGAGAGACGTTCTTCGCTTCTAGCGCTAGATCTAAAAACTCTGCCATGCCAGCATTCTAGCGCCGGCCCCCGACATTGGCTGTGGCGCGCCTCACCCCACGCCCGCGCGGCGCTGGGGTATGGTAGTTCTGTCCGTATCGGAGACGTGTAGGAGGACGGATGGCCGAGAACACTAAGGTGGCCCTGCTCGGGACCGGGATCATGGGCGCCGCGATGGCCCGCAACCTGCTGAAGGCCTGCATGGAAGTCCGAGCCTGGAACCGCTCGACCGAGAAGGTAAAGCCGCTCGCCAGAGACGGAGCGACGGTCTCTGAAGACCCAGCAGAGGCCGCGTTCGGCGCGGACTTCCTGCTCACCATGTTGACTGACGCCGACGTCATAGAAGAGGTCGTCCGGGATGGCGTCCTGCCGGCGCTGTCCGAAGGTGCGGTGTGGCTCCAGATGAGCACGGTGGGGGAGAACGGCAACGAGAGGCTCGCCCGCCTGGCCGCCGAGGGCGGCGCCGCCTTCGTGGACGCGCCGGTGCTCGGGACGAAGGCGCCCGCCGAACAGGGGCAGTTGATCGTACTGGCCTCGGGGCCGGAAGACGTGCGGAGCAAGTGCGAGGCTGTATTTGACGCCGTCGGGGCCAAGACGGTCTGGCTCGGTGAGGCGGGGGAGGGTAGCCGGCTCAAGCTAGTCGTCAACAACTGGATAGTGGGCCTCCTCGGTGTCCTGGCCGAGACGGTGGCGTTCTCCCGAGCCACCGGCGTGGACCCCCGGAAGTTCCTGGAGACGATAGAGGGCGGACCCCTTGGCCTCCCCTACGCGCAGATGAAGGGCGCCATGATGATCGAGGAGGACTTCCCGACAAGCTTCTCCGCGAAGCTTGCCCGCAAGGACGCAGGCCTCGTCCTCGACGCCGCCGGAGACAGAGGCCTTGCGATGACGCTGGCGTCCGCCGTCGCCGCCCGCTTCGACGAGGCGATAGAGGCCGGCCACGGCGAAGAAGATATGGCCGCCATCTATGAGGCCGCGAAGCCGAAACAGAAGTAGAAAGGGTCACTTCGGGGCGGCGCGAGTTGACGCTATAATCCCCCCGGAGCGAGGCTAGTCGAGGAGAGGTCGAATGTCGGAGAAGACCGAGATCACCTGGGAACCGGAGGCCGACCGGCGCATAAAACGCAGCCCCTTCCTCATGCGCCGCTTTATCCGCAAGCGCATAGAAGACCGGGTCGCCGGACGAGGCCGCACCCACGTCACCGAAGCGGACGTGGACGAGAGCGCCGGCATGTACCGCCAGTACAGATTCAAGTAGGTGTCAGGTTTCGACAAGGAAGCTATCGGCTCTTCCCGCACGGAAGTTCCGCTAGATGAGACGCCTCTCGGCGAGAAGGTCTCACTAGCCACCGGGGCCGACGATTGATACCTGGCGCCCACACAAATATCCGGGCCGACGAGTCGCCCTTCTGGCAGGCGCCCACCGACC
>JACDFX010000479.1 GCA_013815575.1 Rubrobacter sp. | reverse complement strand
CGCTACCGCCGTCTCCTCCGGCGTGCGGGACCCGATATCCAGCCCTACCGGGCTGCTGACGCGCCCCAGCTGCTCGTCCGAGACCCCCTCCTCCTTGAGGCGGGCCGTGCGGTTGTTGTGGGTCCGGCGGCTCCCCATCGCCCCGATGTACCCCGCCTTCGTTTCAAGGGCCGCCTTGAGGACCGGAACGTCGAACTTGGGGTCGTGCGTGAGGACGCAGATAACGCTCCGATGGTCCACCTCGGCCGTCTTGAGGAACTCGTCGGGCCACGCGACGATCACCTCGTCGGCTGAGGGGAAGCGCTCGCGCGTGGCGAAGACGGCCCTGGCGTCGCAGACGATCACGCGGTATCCGAGGAACTTGCCGATTCTGGCCACAGCCGAGGCGAAGTCTATGGCCCCGAAGACGTACATCTTGGGCGGCGGGGCGAAGCTCTGGACAAAGACCGCGACGTCCTCCATGCGGCGCTGGCCGCGCGGTCCGAAGTGACGCGTCTCGGTCTTGCCGCCCTCTAAAAGCCCCCGGGCCGCCTCGACTATCGCCCGGTCCAGATCGTCGTTGCCGGCGCTGCCCTCGTGGTCGTCCGGGGTGACGAGCAGCTTGCCGCCTAAAGAGTTCTCTGGACCCTCGATCACGGTCGCCACGGCGACCGGCGACTGCTCCGCCAACGCCGCGTGCCAGCGAGAGAGAAGGTTTCCCATCAGTAGTCCACCCGCTCGACGAAGATGTGGATGATCCCGCCGCAGGTGAGGCCCACCCCGAACGCCTCGTCGTCGGAGATGCCGTAGGAGAGGAGCTTCGGCGTGCCGCTCTCTATGGCTATCATCGCCTCCTCGTAGACGGCCGGCTCCACGCACCCACCACTAACAGACCCGACGACCTGCCCGTCTTCGGAGACGGCCATCGAGGTGCCGGGCCCCAGGGGCCCGCTCCTCTCGACCTTGACGACCGTGGCAAGGGCCGACTTCGTCCCCTCTTCGCTCCATCTTGCGACTTTGTCTATAACCGGGTTCATGACGAACACCTCCTCTTTGCGAGCATTCTAAACCCTCCCACGGGCGGCCTCACCGGAGGCCCCGGCGACGGCGTAGGCCAGTTCTTGCAGGCCCTCGAAGTTGTGGCCGGAGAGGAACACGTCGACGTGGGGGAGCGCCGCGGCCATCCCGCGGGCGAGCGGCTGGTAGCCGGGGGCGGCTTTCAGGGGGTTCACCCAGATGACCTTGTGGGCGAGGCGGTGTATGCGCCGCATCGCATCCTCGAGCACCTCCACGTCCCCGCGGTCCCAGCCGTCCGAGAGCAAGACCACGACCGCACCGCGGGCCATCCCGCGCTGGCCCCAGACGTCCACGAACTCCTTTACCGTGTCCCCGAGCCGGGTCCCCCCGGACCAGTCCTCGATCGCCTTTGCGGCCTCCCGCAGCGCCCGGTCGGGGTTGCGGGTCGCCAGCTCGCGGGTAACGCGCGTGAGCCGGGTTCCCATGACGAAGGCTTCGACAGGCTCGCCCGAGGCGACGCTCGCGTGCATGAACCTGAGGAGCGCCCGGCTGTATGAGGCCATCGAGCCAGAGACGTCGCAGAGCAGCACGACCCGCCGGGGCCGGTCCCTGGCCTTCCGGTATCGGTGGCGCATGGGCTCCCCCCCGGTGCGCATCGCGCCCCGCAGGGTCCTCCTCTGGTCGTGACGGCCCCTGTGGGCGGGCTCCAGGCGCCGCGAGCGCCTCGTGGCCCCGGAGAGGCGCAGGTCGGCCATGAGCCTGTACAACTCCGCGAACTCCTCTGGGGTGCAGTCGGCGAAGTCCTTTTTACGGAGAACGTCCACGGGGCTGAAGCGCAGCCTCACGGCCTCGTCGCCCTTCTCGTTCTTCTCGGCGCTCTTCTTGGGCGGCTGCACGGAGTCGGGGGAGAGCCGGATCGAGAACGTGCTCCCCGGCGGGTCGGGGACCTTGAGGCCCTCCTTCCCCTCCCAGAACACCTTGAACGCCCGGTCATACACTTCGAAGTCCTCCGGGCGGGAGCACAGCGTTACCCGGCCGGCCCAGTACACGTCTTCGCGGTTCCCCACGTCGAGCTCCTCTAAAGCCGTGGCGAAACCGACCACCCGGTCCGGTCCGGCCGCGAGCCCGGCCCGCCTGAGGAGACGCCCGAAGGCGACCGACATCCGGAGCATTGGGAGCAGGGTTCCGGGGTCCACTAACTCCCCGCGAGGAGGTTCAGGGACTGGAGCAGGACCCTCTGCTGGTCCTCGTGGTACTTCAAGACCGAGCCCATCGTCGCCTCGATCATACCCTCGTCCAACTCCTTGGCGCCCAGGGCCACGAGCGCCTCGGTCCAGTCCAGGGTCTCGGCCACGCCGGGCGGTTTGTAGAGGTCCATCCCACGCAGGCGCTGCACGGCGCGGGCGACCTGGCGGGTGAGCCTCTCCTCGGCGTCCGGTACCCTGAGGCGCACGATCTCGACCTCCCGCTCCATGT
>JACDFX010000094.1 GCA_013815575.1 Rubrobacter sp. | reverse complement strand
GGTCGGACGCGGCGACCGTGCGGCGGTGGTGGCCGGAAGAACAGCCTGCGGACGGGTCCCTTGTGGGTGGGGCCGGCGCGTAGTAGCCTCCAGAAGCCCGGAAGAAGAGAAGGGAACAGGGATGCCGCCCGAAGGCCGTCACGGAGAGAAGATAGGGGAGAACTCCTGGGAGACCCTCGGGGCGGACGCCGACGCGCTCAGGAAGGCCATGGGGCACTACCCGACCGGGGTCACGGTGGTGACCAGCGGGCGCGGGGAGCGGGCGGAGGGTATGACCGCGAACGCCGTGATGTCGGTCTCACTCGATCCACTGCTCTTTCTGGTGAGCGTACACAAAGACGCCCGCCTTAACGGCCGCATCCGGGAGAAGGGCCACTTCGCCGTGAGCCTGCTCGCGGACGACCAGGAGGGCCTCTCCAGGCTCTTCTCCTCGCCGGAGCGGTCCAGCGGCCTGCAGGCGGAGGGCTCGCTCGGCGGCGGGTACGGCTCGACGGGCGACCCGCTCGCCGCGGGGGCCCTCGCCGCCATCGAGTGCGAGGTTGCCGAGGTCTACGCCGGGGGCGACCACGACCTCTTCCTGGGGCGCGTCGTTGAGGTGAAGCTCGGCGACACCCGCAAGGGCCCGCTCGTCTTCCACGAGGGGGACTATCCCACGCTCTCTTCCAGGGCTCGGGCTGGAGACACGGGGGCCTTTATGGACTCCGTCAGGGGCTTCGACGCCCGCATCGGCCGCCGAAGCCGGCGCTAGATGTTCCGCCGCTCCCTCCTGCCCCTCGTCCGGCCCCGCCCGTCGGACGAGCCGGGCCTCGTCTACGACGAAGGGGTCGAAGAGGGCGGCGTCGTACTCTCCGGCACCACCCGCCTCCCCGCCACCGGCGAGACGTACCCCGTAAAGAACGGCTACCTGGACCTGCTCAAGGGACAACTCGGCGGGGACAACGTGGCGAACTTGACCAACTTCCTCCCCGGTGCGGGGCGCGGCTACGAGCCGCTGTGGCGGGTCCGGTCCCTGAACCTGCTAACCGGGGAAGACTTTCCAAACGGGCGCGAGCTGGGGATCATCGCAGAGAAAGTCGGCCTCCAACGAGGCGGCCTCTACCTGGACCTCGGCTGCTCCGCGGGCCTCTACACCCGCAACCTCGCCCGCGCTTTGGGCGCCGCCGGGGATGTGATCGGGGTGGACATCTCCCCCTCCATGCTCAAAGAGGCCTCCCGCCTCTCCCGAAAGGAGGACGTCGCCCCCTCCCTCGTCCGGGCCGACGCGGCCTCCCTCCCCTTCGCCGACGCCTGCATGAGCGGCGCGGTCTGCGGCGGCACCCTGAACGAGCTCGGCGACCCGGCCCGCGTCCTGCGCGAGACCCACCGCGTACTCCAACCCGGCTCCCGCCTCGCCGTCATGGGCATCCTCGAGGCCGGGACTACCAACGGACGCCGCCTCCAGCGCTTCCTCTCCACCGGAGGCATCCAGTTCTTCGCCCCGGAAGAACTGGGTGGCATGCTCGACGCCGCCGGCTTCGAACCGGACCCCCTGGTGACCCACGGCGCCGTCTTCTTCGCCGCGGGCACGCGCCGGTAAAGCCTCTAGAACGCCACCCCGCAGCGTAGTATCGCGTTCGAGAACGGCGTCGCCTCGCCGGTTCGTACAACGAGCTTCGCGTTGGCGGACATGCGCTTTAGTTCGTGGTGGGTAACGAGCCCGAGGTCCGGCAGGAGTTCCAGGAGGACCGCTTCGGCGTCCTTACTATCCCGGATCTCCTCCGCGGCGGTGGCGCCCTCGACGACGAGCTCTTCGAGAAGGCCCGAGAGCACGGTCCGGAACGACGGCACGCCGAATCGGAAGGCCAGGTCCACCAGCGCCGGACCGGGCGGGACGGGGAACCCCGCGTCGCAGACCACGACGAGGTCGGTGTGACCGAGGCCGGCGAGCTCGGCGGCGAGCCGCGCGTTCAAGATGCCCCCGCGCTTCACGTCGCCTCCAGGACGTCCGGGGTCGGGAGCGCGCCCTGCGCGCCCTCCCTGGTCACGGCGGCGGCACCGGCCCGGACGGCGTAGGAGACGGCCTCTTTCAGGGCATCTCCGCGGGCGAGCCGGAACGCGAGCGCCCCGACGAAGGCGTCCCCCGCGCCGGTGGTGTCCACGACCTCAGTCCGCGGGGCCGGGACGTGTTCGGAGCTCTCGCCGGAGGTCTCGCCCTCCGCGTAGACGGCCCCGTCGGCCCCGACCGTTACCACGGCGGACCTCGGCCCAAGAGCGAGCAGGTCCGTCGCGGCCTCAAGCGCGCCCTGGACACCCTCCACCGGATGCCCGAGCAGAAAGGCCGCTTCGTGCTCGTTGACGACCAGCGTATCCAGGCCCACGAGCACGGCCCGCGGGACCTCGAACGGGGGCGCCAGGTTAAGTACCACGCGGGTCCCCTCTTCCCCGGCGACCTCCACGGCCCGCCGGACGGTCTCGCGTGGGATCTCCATCTGGACGACGAGGACGCTGGCCTCGTTGATGGTTTCCCTGGCGGCACTCACGTCTTGCGGGGTGAGGCGCCGGTTCGCGCCGGGGGCGACGGTGATCGCGTTCTCCCCGTCGGCCGTGACGGTTATAAAGGCCGTGCCGGTCGAGGCATCTTCGGCTTCCCGCACGAGGGCCGTGTCCACACCCTTCTCCCAGAGGGCCCGCACGAGCGGCTCGCCGAACCCGTCGTCCCCTACCCGCCCGAGAAAGGCGACGGACGCGCCGAGCAGGGCCGCGGCGGCGGCCTGGTTCGCCCCCTTGCCGCCATTGTGGGTGGAGAGAACCGCGTCCGTAACGGTCTCGCCCGGACGGGCGCGGCGCCCTACCTTCAGGACGAAATCCTGGTTTATGGAGCCCATCACGAAGACGTCCGTCACGCCGGGGCTCCTAGAAAGGTGCGTTCCGAGGGCCCCCGATCATCTCCGCCGGAGGGCCAACTGGCGCACGAGGATGGAGGCCAGGGAGAGGGCGACCGCGCGGGCGAGGCCCTTGAGCACCGCCTCCAATATGTCGTCCCTGACGCCCCTGCGCTCGGGGATCTGCTCCCCGATAAACCTGGTCAACGGGCGGGCCAGGATCTGGGACCCCACTATGCCGAGCACCGTCACCAACTGCCGCTGCGTCTTGTCGCTCAAACCTCCCCTTTCCGGCGGCTGGGGGTCGCCTAGACCGCGCATCTGCCGCGCGCGGTCTAGGCCCGCCACCGTGAGCTCGTAGTCCTGCCCGCCGGCCGGGGACGGGTCCCCGGCCGCCCGGATGTACCCCTGGTCCACCAGATACCTTATGGCGACCTCGTCCTCGGTCGAGTCGGTGTCTATGCCGGCCTTCGGCGCCGCGCCCTTGGCGGGCTCGCCGGGCACCACGACCGGGACCGGTTCGTAGAGCTTGCCGCCGGAGAGGTCGTACATCGCCCCCAGCAACCTCAGTGCCGCGTCCTGTACCGCGCTATCAGCCAACCTGTTCTCCTCCCGCCAACTTACTACCCGCCGCCGAAGAGCATCTCCGGGCGGCTCTCGGGCCTGCCACGGTTGCCGGATCTTTCGGGGCGGTCCCTGCGCTCTGCCCCGTCCCGACCTCCGTCGTCGTTCGCACTGACCGGACAAACGTACCCGGCCCCGCCCAGGCCTAACCCTGCTGACGTCGGGAGGGTGGGGATCGGGTGTGTAGAATAGCGCCCCAAAGGCAGCGTTTCCGAGGCGAGATAGAGAGCGTGCGTGACGTGCAGGGAAGCGTCGTTGACAACCGTTACGACGTCGAGCGACCTCTGGGCAGCGGGGGTATGGGAGAGGTGTACCTGGCCCGCGACCTGACCCTTGGCCGCGACGTGGCGCTGAAGCTGCTCAGGAGCCAGTTCGCCAACGACAGGGATTCCGCCGAGCGGTTCAAGCGGGAGGCCACGAGCGCGGCCCGGCTCTCCCACCCGAACATCGTCCAGGTCTATGACCGCGGGGACGCCGAAGACGGCACCTCCTACATCGCTATGGAATACGTCCCCGGCGGCACCCTCAAGGACCGAATCAACCAAGACGGCCCGCTGGATTCCAGGCTCGCGGCCTCGTTCGGCTACCAGGTGGCGGAGGCTTTAGGGGCCGCGCACGCCAAGGGCGTGATCCACCGCGACATAAAGCCCCAGAACGTCCTGATCACGGCCTCGGGAGAGGCGAAGGTCGCGGACTTCGGCATCGCCCGCGCCCTCTCCGCCGCGACGGACTCCCAGACGAAGACGGGTACGGTGATGGGAACCGCCGGCTACATGTCACCCGAACAGGCCCTCGGCGAGCCCGCCACCCCCAAGAGCGATCTCTACTCTCTGGGCATCGTCCTCTACGAGGCGATCACGGGCAGACTTCCCTTCACGGCCGAGAACCCCATCGCCGTCTCCATGAAGCACGTCAACGAACCTCCCCGCCCCCCCCAACAACTCAACCCCGACGTCCCGGACAGCATGAACGCCATCGTCCTGAAGCTCCTCTCCAAGGCCCCGGATGACCGCTACGCAGACGCGGACGGGCTCGCCGAAGATCTCTACCGGGTGCGCCAAGGGATACCTCCTGCCTCGGGGGCCCTGCCGGCAGAGGCAAAGACCGTCGAGACCCCGACCCGCCGACCCGCCCCCACCACCCCGCAGGCGGCAACGGCCCGCTCGCGCAGGAGGCGAACCCGGGGGCCCCTGCTTCTCGGGTTGCTGCTCCTTCTGCTAGGGCTCCTCGGCCTGGTATGGGCGCTCGGGCAGGGGTTCGGCCCGCTCGGGGCGCAGGGCGTAGAGGTCCCCTCCGTCGAGGGATTGCCCAGGGAGCAGGCCGAGGCGCGGCTGGACAGCGCGGGGCTGGTCTCAGAGGTGCGCACGCGGGAGGATGCCGATGCCGAGGCTGGGACCGTGATCTCCCAGTCTCCGGCCGGCGGGGGGAGCGCAAACCGTGGCTCCACCGTGACCCTGACGGTGGCCCGCTCTTCCACGGTGGCGGTCCCGGAAGTAGTCGGCCTGAACGTCTCCGACGCCGAGGCGGCCCTCGAGGGGGTTGGCCTCACGGTAGGCAGCCGGTACGAGGTCCAGAGCGAGACCGCCGCCGAGGGCGTCGTGGTGGAGCAAGGCATCGCCACCGGCCAGGAAGTCTCCAGCGGTACCGCCGTAAACATCGGGGTCAGCTCCGGGGCCGCAGCACCCGCGTCCGCCTCCCCGGACTCCTCCGCCAGCCCGGCGGCCTCGCAGGAGACCGTCAGCTCCCCCGCCCCCGCCGCCGACGACGCCTCGGCGGACTCATCCGCCTCGCCCCAGGCCGCGCCCCAGGCCGCACCCCAGGCCGCACCCCAGGCCGCACCCCAGGCCGCACCCCAGGCCGAACCCGACTTACAGGACCCCGGGGCCGCAGAAGGCGGAGTCCAGGCGGGACCGCAAGAGGCGAGGGAGCCGGAGGCCGGGGCTCCGAAGGTGAGAGGTCCGAAAGTGAAAGCTCCGAAAGCGCCCAGGGCGGTCAAGCCTTTCAAGGGCGGGGGCGAAGGAGAGGGTGAGGGCGACTAGGAGCCGGGCGCGTCCGGGGCCGCGCCCCGCTAGAATGGTCGGGGCGTCGGGAGAGCGAAGGGGAGGAGCCTCAAGATGAAGGCGATCAGGGTAAACGAGCACGGCGGGCCGGAGGCGTTGGGCTACGAGAGCGTGAAGGCCCCGGAGCCAGGCCCCGGCCAGGCGCGCGTCAGGCTCGCCGCCTCGGGCGTCAACTTTATCGACGTGTACATGAGGAGCGGCGTCTACCCGGGGAATCCACCCTTTACGCTGGGCCTCGAGGGCGCGGGCGAAGTCGAGGCCGTCGGCGAGGGCGTCGAGGAGGTCTCCGTCGGGGACCACGTGGCCTGGGCCGGCGTGCCCGGCTCCTACGCCGAAGCCGTCGTCGCCCCGGCCGACAAGCTCGTGCCGTTCAACGTCACGATGGTCGAGGCGCGGGTCGCCGCGGCCGTAATGCTTCAGGGTATGACCGCCCACTACCTCACCCACAGCACCTTCCCACTCAAGGAGGGCCAGACCGCCCTCGTCCACGCCGCCGCGGGTGGTGTCGGCCTGCTCCTCTGCCAGATGGCGAAGATGCGCGGCGCTAGGGTCATCGGCACCGCCGGCACCGAGGAGAAGGCCGCGCTCGCAAAAGAGGCCGGCGCCGACGAGGTGATCCTGTACAGAGAACAGGACTTCACCGGGGAGACGAACCGCATCACCGGCGGCGAGGGCGTAGACGTGGTCTACGACTCCGTCGGCAAGGACACCTTCGACGGCGGCCTCGACTGCCTCAAGACGCGCGGCTACATGGTCCTCTTCGGCGGTTCGAGCGGGCAGGTCCCCCCCCTCGACCTGCAGGTCCTGAACCAGAAGGGCGGCCTCTTCGCCACCCGCCCGGCCCTCGCCCAGCACACCCGCACCCGCGAGGAGCTTCTCTGGCGCGCGGAGAGCCTCTTCTCCTGGATCGGCCAGGGCAACCTCGACGTCCGGATCGGCGGCTCCTACGCCCTGGAAGACGCCGCCCAGGCCCACCGGGACCTCGAAGCCCGCAAGACCACCGGCAAGCTCATCCTCATCCCCTAGCGTGCCCGTGAAACTGGACGCCGGCCTCGGCACCGAAGGGGACTACCTCAAGGACCTGGACGGTACCGCCCGCGCCGCCGAAGACCTCGGCTTCGCGGGCCTCTGGACCAGCGAGACGAAGCACGACGCCTTCCTCCCCCTGGCCGTCGCCGCGAACGCAACCGAGAAGATCGACCTCGGCACCTCCGTCGCCATCGCCTTCTCCCGCTCCCCGATGGAGACCGCCCAGACCGC
>JACDFX010000478.1 GCA_013815575.1 Rubrobacter sp. | reverse complement strand
GGGAAGCTCCTTACGTCGAGAAGTGCCGCGAAGACCCGTTCGGCCCCGATGCCTGAGAGCAGGTAGCCAGCCCGGTAGGGCCGGTCGGCGTTAGCCACCGAGCACGACGCCGGCGGTGTAGAGGAGGCCAAAGACGAGGTGCAGGCCGGCGGTCCGCTTGACCACGGGGTCCAGGCGCTTCGGCGTAGAGTGCTCGGCTATGTTCCGCCAGAGCCTGAGGGCCGCGAAGAGGCTCGGGTAGACTACGGCGCACTCGAGGGGGACCACCCCGAAGGCCATCAGGAGGCCCACCGCGACGTACGGTTCGAGGAGCAAGAGCCTGTAGACCAGCACGCCGACTTCCCGGCCAAAGACTATCGGGAGGGTGCGGCGCCCGCCGCGGCGGTCCGAGACTAGGTCGCGGAGGTTGTTTGCCAGCAGGATCGCGGCGACCGGCCCGCCGATGGGGAGGGCCGCAAGCGGCACGTAGAGGGGGAAGCCGCCGGCCTGGACGGCGTAGGCTATCACCACGATTAGCACGCCCATAAAGACGAAGACCGCCGCCTCGCTCGCCGGCGTGTACGCGATGGGCCGGGGACCCGCCGAGTAGAGGTAGCCCCCGAGCGCGCAGAGGCAGCCGAGGACCAGAATCGGCCACCCGCCAACGAATATCAGGTAGATCCCGCAAAAAAGAGCCAACAAGTAAAGGAAAAGCGCCCCGAACAACACGCTGCGCGCCCGCACCCGCCCCCCGACGATCGAGCCCGCGATGCCGACGGTCCCCCGCACGTCGAGCCCGCGCTGCTCATCGTAGAACTCGTTGAACATATTTGTCGCGGCCTGTATCAACAGGCTGCCAAAAAGCATCGCCACGAAAGGCCCCCACGAATACGCCCCGTCAGCCCAGGCGAGCGCCGTCCCGAAAAACACCGGCACGGCCGCCGCCGTGAGGCTGAAAGGCCGCGAGAGCCTGAACCACTCGGCCAGCACGGGTCTCCGCGACTCAGCCACGCCCCACCCGCCCAAACTTGACCAGATCTCTAGACATACCCGGCCAAGTGTACCCGCGCCGCCCCCACAATTCTGAAGGCCAAAAGCGGGGACCACGGGCCCGAAGGGTGCTGAGAGGGGCGGTGCGCGGTGCCGAAAGCGTCGGCAGGGTCAGAGCGTGCCGGACAGGCCGTCCAAGACGGCACGCCGATAAGCTGGTATAACCGGCAATCGTGAACGCGGGTGGCTCCACGGGTATTGCGGGATCCCTTCTGCGGCTTGCGCGACCCAAGCAGTGGACCAAGAACGGGTTCGTGCTGGCCGGGGTGGTGTTCGCCGGGGAGGCGTTTTCGCCTTCCCTCGTCGGCTACGCTCTTCTCACTTTCCTCGCCTTCTGCCTGCTCTCCGGTGCCGTCTACGCCTTCAACGACGTGCTCGACGTCGAAGAAGATCGCAAGCACCCGCTCAAGAGGCTCCGTCCCGTGGCGAGCGGCGAGGTCCCCATGCCGGTGGCCGTCGCGTTCAGCGCGTTGCTCGTGATCGTGGGGCTGGCGCTTTGCTTCTTCGTCAACGTGGGGGTGGGGGCCGCGGGTGTCGCGTACCTGGTGTTGCAGGCGGTTTACACGCCGGTCTTGAAGCACATCGCTATTCTGGACGTCATGAGCATCTCTGCTGGGTTCGTGATCCGGGCGCTGGCGGGGGTTGCGGCGGTCGCGGCCCCGATCTCGCCGTGGCTGATCGTCTGCACCGGCCTGCTCACGCTCTTCCTCGGCTTCTCCAAGCGCCGCCACGAGATCGCGACGTTGGGTGATGGCGCCGTCATCCACCGCAAGAACCTGCGGGACTACTCCGTGCCACTGCTGGATGAGATGATGAACATCATGATCTCGGCCACCATCATCGCCTACACCCTCTACACTTTTACCGTCTACGAGCGCCAGAACGAACTCTTCATGATGGCGAGCATCCCGTTCGTGGTCTACGGGGTCTTTCGCTACATGCTCCTCGTCCACCGCGACGGCGGGGGCAACCCGGATACGCTCCTGCTGGCCGACCGGCCCCTGCAGGTCTCCCTCTTCCTCTGGCTCGTCGTCGTCGGCGTGACCATCTACTTCCTCTAGGGTGGAGAAGCTCGGCAGAAACCTGATCCTCGCCGTGGCGCTCGGCATCGCCGTGTACGCCACGCTGTTCTTCTTCTTCAACTTCGGGGACGTCAGCCGGGCGCTCGCGGGCTTCAATCTTTTCCTAATACCTGTGGTCCTCGGCCTCGTCTCCCTATCCTACGTCGGGCGCTTCTTCCGCTGGCTCTACTACCTCAAGATCCTGAAAGTCTCCGTCCCCCTCGGGACGAACGCGGCGATCTTCGCGGCCGGGCTCTCCATGACCATCTCCCCCGGCAAGCTCGGGGAGGTCCTCAAGAGCGTCTTCGTCCGCCAGGCCTCAGGCGCCCCCATAGCGCGCACGGCCCCCGCCGTCGTCGCCGAGCGGGCCACCGACGGGACGGGG
>JACDFX010000093.1 GCA_013815575.1 Rubrobacter sp. | reverse complement strand
CCTCCTGCGAGGTCGCCGTGGCGTACACGGTCGCCTCGTGGTCGCCGAGGGCCCTCATCGCCTCGTACATGACGAAGACGCCGACCCTATCGTCCATCGCCTTGCCGACGAAGTTGGCCCCGACCTTCTCGAGCGTGCGGTCCATGACCGCGTAGTCCCCGACGCGGACCTTCTCCTTTACCTCGTCGGCCGGCATCCCGAGGTCCACGAAGAACTCGTCGGCCGTGGGAGGCTTCTTGTCCGCCTCGGTGGCTATGTGGGGCGGCTTGCGCTGGGGCTGGAGCACACCTCTAAATGCCTCGCCGCCCGCGGCCGTGACGACGACGCGCTGGGAGACCATGTTCGCCGGGTCATGGCCGCCCAGAGTTTGGAGACGGAGAAAGCCCTTGTCGTCGATGTGCTTGACGAGGAAGCCGATCTCATCCGTGTGGGCGGCGACCATGACCCGCATGTCGCCGCGGCCCTTTTTGGTCCCGATCACGCTCCCGAGGGCGTCGGTGCGGACCTCGTCGGTGAGGGGGCCGAGCTCTTCGCGGGCTATGGCCCTTTGCTGCTCCTCCCGGCCCGGTACCCCAGGCGTCTCTATCAAACGCTTCAACAACGCCTCGTTCAAGGCCATGCCTGCTCCCTCCGGTTATTTGGATACCCGCACAAAGATTACCAGCCGCTGTCCACCATCAGAAAGAGCTGATCGCCAAGCGAAGGCCGAGCGTGCCGGAAGCCGTGAAGCGGCGTGCTTACGCTTACCCTTCGGGCTGTTCCTCCAGGCGGCGGGCTTCGAGCATCTTGGCCGAGAGGTAGAAGCTCAGGCCGAAGTAGTAGAAGAGGTAGAGGATCGAGAAGGCCAGGATCACGGGCGCTGGTTCCGGCATCTGCCACAATATCGCCGCGTAGCTGACGAGCCACAGCGCCGTGAGCGTCAGCGAGATCTTCCTGAATACCACGGTCCGCGTCGGGTACACGTAGCGGATGGGTATAAAGACCAGGAAAGAACAGAGCACGAGCACGGTCGCCAGCGTCCCCGGGCTCGGCCCGAACACGATGGCGTAGAAGGCCACCACGTTGAAGTAGCTCGGGAAACCGAGGAAGAAGTGGTCGTCTGTCTTGGCGTCCACCCGGCAGAACTGGTAGCTCGACGCGAGCAGCGGCAGCGAGGCGAGCACGATGCCCGCGTTCCCGTCCGGCAGGTAGCCCTCGCTCCACAGCAGCACTATCGGGGCGAACACGTAGGTCATGTAGTCCACGATGTTGTCCAGGAGCGCCCCGTCGAAGAAGGGCAGCGCCTCGCTGACCCGGAACCGCCGGGCGAGCAGGCCGTCCGTGCTGTCTATGAGCAGGGAGAAGAACATGAGCCACAATGCCTTGACGGCCTCGCCCTGGAAGGCGGCGACGAGCATGAGCAGGGCCAGGACAGCTCCACTGGCCGTGTACAGGTGCACGAACCCGGCCTTCATCCTGAACCACGGCGGCGTGGTGGTGTTTTCTTTACCGGTTTCTTCGATACCGGGTTCGCTCATCTGGCCTTTCCTGATCTCTTCACAAATATCCCTTAATGATAACAGCCCGCGTCCCCCGCTACGCCCCCGGACCCGTCCGCAGCGAACGGACGCGGTTCACCGCCGCGGCCACTTCCTGCGCCCGCGGCAGACTCATCTCCCCGGGGTGCCCCGAAAAGTGTCCTAGCGCATCGAGCCCACCCTCCGAGATGATCTCCAACGCCTCCCCGACCATCTCCCCGAGCCCCCTGTCCCCGCCCGCCGCGAACCGCCTGATAGCGCGGGCCGCGGCCTCCGTCTGGCCCGCCTCCGCGAGCTGCTCCACGGAGGACAGGTCGACCTGCTCCTGCCCGAGTTCGACCGTGTGGAGCCCCCGACCCCTGGCCGTCTCCCGCTTGCCGCGACGGAGGTCCAGGGAGCCCGCCCGCAGGCGACGCGGCTTCGGTCTCTGTACCTCCCGGTCTTCGAGAGGGGCGCGGGGCGGGAAACGCCCGACGACCTCGCGGGCGCGCTGTGTGGCGTCCGAGGCGGCGTAGTCTTCCAGCAGGATCACGCGGTCCGCCACGTCCAGGTAGTCACCGACCCCGCCGACGACGACCACCGTGGAGACGCCCAAAGAGAGGTGCAGCGGCCGGACCAGGTCTATAAACGGGCTTATAGGCTCGCGGCGGACGAGGTCTCGCATCCGCTCGTCCCGGATCATGAAGTTCGTAGCACTGGTGTCCTCGTCCACCAGGAGCAAGGAGGTGCCGATTTCTAGAGCTTCGGCGATGTTCGCCGCCTGCGACGTCGAGCCGGAGGCGTTCGGGGATGAGAAGCTCTCCGTGGACCTTCCACCCGGCAACTCCCCGATCATGGCCGAGATGTCCACCCCCGCAACGCTGCGCCCATCCTCCGCCCTGACCTTGGCCGCATCGGGCCGCGCCACCACGAGCTCCCGCCCGTCCCCCGGGACGTGGTCGTATACCCCCCACGCGAGCGCCGAAAGCAGCGTGCTCTTCCCGTGAAACCCGCCCCCGGCCACGAGCGTAACGCCTTCCGGAATACCCATGCCCGTCACCCCGCCCCGGTTGGGCAACTCCACCTCGACCCGAAACTCCGCCGGGCTCTCGAAAGGCACCGCGTTCTCCCGTAGCGGCCGGTCGCTCGCCCCGCTCTCCCGCGGCAGCACCGACCCGTCAGCCACGAACGCCACGAGGCCGAGGGAAGGGAGGAGGTTTCTCAGATACTCCGCGTCCTCGACCGACGCGACGTGGAGCCTGGCCCGGTCCGGATCGGCATTCTCCGGCCTCAGCGCCCGGTCGACGACTTCCGGCAGCTCCTCGAGCAGCACGGCGCGGGCCGCCCGGGCGTCCACGCTCCGGCCCCGGGCCGGAAGCCCGACGGCCATCCTCGCCTCCACGAAATCTCCCTCGACGACCATCGAGGTGCGGGGGAGGACCTTCTGGGAGGGGCGCTGTATCTCGACCCTCCCGCTTCCGCCCGAGCCGCGATCACCGCGCACGACGTCGCGGACGGCCCGGTCCACCTCCCGCGTCAGGAAATCCTCGAAGGCGACCCTGCGCACCGGGTTCTCGAAGAGGGTTGGGTCGAAGCGGTTCTCTTTCGTGCGGACCCGGATCAGGGACGGCGGGGCGAACGGGTCGCGTTGTACCCGGTCGATAAAGAGGGTGAAACCATCGAACTCGAAGGAGCCGGAGAGGTCCTTGTAGGCGCCGTAGCCCTTGCGGTCTATACGATCGAGCGCGGATCTGAGACGTTGCATCTTCCCCCTGGTGCTCAACGGCCCACGTGAGAAGTATAGCCGTCGCCCGGGACGCTCTTAGAGGGGGTTCTCCGTCATCCGGACCGCGCGGGTTTCGAGCCACTCGCGCATGGCGCGCGTGACCTCCTCGGGGCGTTCGAGCGTCGAGAGGTGGCCGCAGCGGTCGATCCGGCGGAGGTGCGCCCCCGGTATGCCGTCTGCGAGCTCCTCGTGAAGGTGGGGTGGTGTGAGGGCATCGTCCCGCCCGCAGAGGACGAGGGTGGGGCAGGAGATGTCTGGCAGGTCGCCGCGGCCGTCCGGGCGTCCGATGATCGCCCTCTCCTGCCGCTCGAACCCCCCGGGGCCAACGGCGTGCGCCATCCCTCTGACGGCGGAGCGGATCTCGGGGTCCCCGACCCGGTCGGGGTGGACTATCTTCGGCAGGAGCGTGCGCCACACTTCGTCGAACCGGCCGCCCCAGGCAAGCTCGATGAGCGCGAGCCGCGCCTCTGTCTGCCCGGGGGTGTCGGGCCTTGCGGAGGTGTCGAGCAGGGCAAGTGCTTCGACACGGTCGGGAGCCTGCCGCACGACTTCGAGGGCCACGTAACCTCCCATCGAGAGGCCCGCGAGCGCGAACCGTTCGGGAGCGGTCTCCAGGACCCCGCGCGCCATCCCCTCCACGGAGTCTTGGCCGGTTACGTCGAGAACGTGGATGAAACTCGCGAGATCCGCGAGGCCCTCGGCCTGGTGGCGCCACAGCCGCTCGTCGCACAAGAGCCCGGGCACGAGGACGAGCGCAGGGGGTATCATCGGCGCCTGGCTTTGATCTCGACGACCTCTACCCTCTTCCGCGTTTCGAGGTCATCGGGTGCGCGACGGATCTCAGGCCCGTTCCCGTTCGAGAGGAGTGGCCGGTCGGTGGGGCAGAGGACGTTTGGCGGGATGGGGACCACCACCTCGGGCACCTCGCCTTCCGTACTCCTCAGGCCCGCTAATCCAGGCCCATCCTGGTCCAGGCGTCGCGCAGGGTGGCGTGTGCGACCTTGCGGGCCCTCTCGGCACCGTCCTCCAGGAGGTCGTCGAGCTCTTTCGGGTCGTCCAGTAGTTCCAGCGCCCGCTCGCGGATGGGGGCGAGGGTTTCGACGACGACCTCTCCGAGGTCTTTTTTCAGGTCGCCGTAGCCCTTGCCCTCGTAGTCCGCTTCGATCTCGGAGACGGGGCGGCCGGTAGAGGCCGAGTAGACGTCGAGGAGGTTGGTGATGGCGGGTTTGTCGGGAGAGGCGGTTATCTCGGAGCCTGAGTCGGTCTTTGCGCGCCGGATCTTGCGCCGCACCGTGTCCGGATCGTCGAGGATCGCCACGTAGCTGCCCGGCACGGCGGAGCTCTTGCTCATCTTGGAGGTGGAATCGTCGAGCGCCATGACCCGCGCTCCGGTCTCCAGGATCATGGGCTCCGGCACGACGAACGTCTCGCCGTAGAGGTTGTTGAACCGGCGCGCTAGCGTTCGCGTGAGCTCCAGGTGCTGGCGCTGATCCTCGCCGACGGGGACGAGGTGCGCGTTGTAGAGAAGGATGTCGGCGGCCATGAGAACGGGGTAGTCGAAGAGCCCGCCGCTCGCCGAGTCTGCGCCCCCCTTCTGGGCCTTGTCCTTGAACTGCGTCATGCGCGAGAGCTCTCCGACCTTCGCGATGCAGTTCAGGAGCCAGGCTAGCTCCGCGTGCTCGGAGACGCGGCTCTGGCGGAAGACGACGGACTTCTCCGGGTCAATGCCGGAAGCCAGGTAGATCGCGGCCGCCTCCCGGATCTTCTGCCGCAACACCTTCGGGTCCTGTGGCACCGTGAGCACGTGCAGGTCCACGACGCAGAAAAAGTTCTCGTAGTCGTCCTGGATCGCAACCCAATTTTTTAGTGCCCCGAGGTAGTTGCCAACCGTGAGGTTGCCGCTCGGCTGTATCCCGCTGAATACTCTCTGTCTGGCTTGCATAACCCGATTCTAGCAAAAGGGGCCAGGGGTCCCACCCAGGGCCCCGCTGCGTCTTTGTTCAGTCGTCGCGGGCGAAGAGGGTGGCGGCGCCCTGGCGCACCGGCCTCACGTCGAGGCGGTCCACGTTGACGTGCGGGGGTAGGGTGACGACCCAGCGCACGCACTCGGCGACGTCGTCGGGGGTGAGAGGTGTGATCCCGCGGTACGGCGCCTCGGCCTTCTGCTCGTCACCCTCGAAGCGAACGAGGCCGAACTCGGTGCGCACCGCCCCCGGCATTACCTCCGTGACCCGCACGTCTTCACCGAGTAACTCTAACCTCAAGCTGCCGAAGACGGCGTGGGCCCCGAACTTGGCCGCGGCGTAGCCGGCTCCCTTGGCGTACGCCTCAGTCCCCGCCGCCGAGCCGATAATGACCACGTGGCCGCTTCCGGAACGGCGGACTTGCGGCAGGAGCGCCTTCGTCATCATCGCGAGCCCGAGCACGTTTACCTCGTACATCCAGCGCCAGTGACCCTCGTCCATCTCCGCTATCGGCTCCAGCCCCTTCGCCCCGCCCGCGTTGTTGACAAGCACGGACGCTCCGCCGAGCCCCTCCGTCCACGCGGCGAACTCTTCCACCGAGTTGGAATCGGTAACGTCCAACTCCCTGGCGTGACCCCCGATCTCGCCGGCCAGATCCTCGATGCGATCCTTACGCCGGGCACCGAGGGCGACCTCGAAACCGTCCCTTGCCAGCGCGCGTGCCGTCGCCGCCCCGATCCCGGACGACGCCCCCGTAACGACCGCCAGCCTACTGTCAGGCATCTGTTCCCTCCCCGTCGGTTACCTCCGCCGGACCCCCGCGCCACCGCCGATCTGGTCCGACTCCGGGCGCAATTCTATACGGGTGGAGGCCGTCCGGCCGGTGTATGCTTGCGGCCGGTGATGGGAGGGAGGATACGGGTGGTATACGGGAAGAGCATCGGGATTGGCGGCGGCGCGGGTGCCTGATCTCCTCCTCGGACCCCTGCTGCGCTACGCCGGCACCTCCGAGGCCACCGTCTGGGTCGAGACGGACGCGCCCTGCGAGGTCGAGGTCCTTGGCTGCTCCACCCCCACGTTCCGCGTCGGGGACCACCACTACGCCCTGGTCCACGTGACGGGGCTGGAGCCGGGCGTCGCCCACGAGTACGGTGTCCGGCTCGACGGGAGGGAGGCCTGGCCGGAAGCCGGCTCCCCGTTCCCCCCGAGCGTCGTCCAGACGGCGGGAGACGGCGAGGCGGTCAAGCTCGTCTTCGGCTCCTGCCGCATCTCCGCTCCACACGAGGCGCCTTACACCCTGGACCTCTCGAAAGACGCCAGGGGCCTCGGCGTGGATGCCCTATACGCGACGGCGATGAGGCTGCGCGACGAGCCGACCGGAGAGCTGCCGCAGACGCTGGTGTTGCTGGGAGACCAGATCTACGCCCACAAACCCCCCTTCGACACCCTGGACTTCGTCCGCTCCCGCCGCGACACGAACGATGCTCCGGGCGAGGTCGTCGCGGACTTCGAGGAGTACGCCCGCCTCTACCGAGATGCCTGGGGGGACCCCGCGATCCGCTGGCTACTCTCCACCGTCCCG
>JACDFX010000477.1 GCA_013815575.1 Rubrobacter sp. | reverse complement strand
GATGATGGCCTCCGTGCTCGCGGACGGAATCACGATCATCGAGAACGCGGCCAGGGAGCCGGAGATCGTGGCTATCGCCGGCATGCTCAACGCGATGGGGGCGAACGTGATGGGGGCCGGCACCGGCCGCATCGTCGTCGAGGGCGTCGACGAGTTGGAGCCGACGGAGTGGACCGTCATGCCCGACCGCATCGAGGCCGGCACCTTCCTGATGGCCGCCGCGGCGACCGGCGGGGACGTTTTTGTCAAGAACGCCGTGCCAGAACACCTCAAGATGGAGCTCGACAAGCTCCGCGCAATGGGTGCGGAGATCGAGGCCTCCCCCGGTACTCCCGGCATCCGGGCCCGGGTCGGGGACCCGGCCGCGCTCGGGGGCGTGGACGTCTCCACCCTCCCGTTCCCCGGCTTTGCCACGGACTTGCAGGCCCAGATGCTGGTGCTGCTCACCCAGGTCTCAGAGACCTCGATCTTGACGGAGAACGTCTACGAAAACCGCCTGCAGGTGGCCGAGGAGCTCAACCGGATGGACGCCGGCATAGACCTCTTCGGCGGACACCGGGCTCTCGTGCGCGGCCCGCGACGCCTCTCCGGCACCATCGTTCAGGCGCCCGACCTTCGCGGCGGGGCCGCCCTCGTCATGGCCGGGCTGACCGCCGACGGCACCACCGTCGTGGATGGGGCCAACCACATCCTGCGCGGCTACGAGCTCTTCGAGGAGAAGCTCACCAGCCTCGGCGCGACCGTCGCCTTCGAGTCGGGCGCACCCGTCGCAGGGTAGTAGGAACCCGCCACCGGCCACCGTTCGGGCCGGCCCGCGAAAAGACCCCGGGGCCTCTATGAGGCAGGAGTTCAGTTACCGTCGGGTAGATGGAGGAACGTTGCCGGTGCGTGGGGTTCGCATACTATCTCTCAGATAGAGTAGACTCCGTTCGTTGGTCGCTGGGGGATTTTCTGGAGGCGGGATCTGGCGGTAGTCGAGAACAGTACAGAGGTGCTCGCGCTTACGCGTCAGCTCGTGCGCTACAGGTCGTACACGCCGGGGGTCGCCCAGTCCGCGATGGACTTTATCAACGGGTGGTTCGGGGCGCGGGGGCTTGAGACCGTGCGCTACGGCGGCGCGGGCTCGCAGGGCGAGCTGACCTCGCTCGTCGTGGGCGTCGGTTCGGGGGAGCCCAAGATCCTGCTCCACGGCCACGTGGACGTCGTTCCCGGGGAAGAGGGACAGTTCGAGGCCCGCGAGGAACACGAAGAGCTCTACGGCCGCGGCGTCTACGACATGAAAGGCGCGCTCGCGGCGATGATGTACGCCGTAGAGGACTTGAGGTCACTCGGCTGCGAGGCGACGGTCGAGTTGCTCATCGTGGCGGACGAGGAGCAGGAGCACGGCGGGCCGAACGGGGCCGAGGTCCTGATCGGGCACGGCCATACCGGCAACTTCCTCATCACGGGCGAGCCCACGGACTTCCACATCGGCACCCAGGCCAAGGGCGTGCTCGACCTTCGCGTGACGCTGCGGGGCAAGAGCGCCCACGGCTCCCAGCCCTGGCTGGGCAAGAACGCAGCACTCCTCGCCTACGAGCATTACCGCCGGGTCCTTGAGCTCCCCTTCGCCACGGAGAGGTCGGACCTCTTCCCGTACCCGAGCGTGAACCTCGCCAGGATCATCGGGGGCGACGTGCTAAACCGCGTCCCCGACCGCTGCACCTACGACCTCGACATCCGCTACCTGCCGGGCCAGGACCCAAAGGAGATAGCGCGCCAGATCCGCTCGGTCGACCTGCCGGCGGAGGTAGAGATCCTCTTCGGCCGCGAGCCGACCTACGTCTCCCGCACCAACCCCTACGTGAAGACGCTGCGCGAGGTTGCCGCCCGCCACTTCCGCGGCAACCCGGTAGGCGTCGGCCGCCACGGCGCGAGCGACGTCGTCTACTTCCAGAGGGCCGGCGTGCCGGGCGTCGAGTTCGGCCCCGTCGGCGGCGGCCACCACGGCCCAAGCGAGTACGTCGTCACCGACACCCTCGAAGCCTACCGGCAGATGATCGTGCAGTTCGTCCAGATCGTCGGCCGCAACGGTAAGAGCCGCTGACCCGCAACTCTATAAAGGCGAGTAGCCGACAAGTGTGGTTCGCGCAAGGCAACCTCGTACCGGCTGACGAATCCGCCGCAAGCTCAGCTAATATGTTCTCACGGTCGTTTGATTCACCGGCGTATACATACCACTGGGTTGGCAATGTGGATGCCGTTTGCTGAAGATTTGCGAACTCTAAAGGGAGCGGAGGCTGAAGGTACTAGAGCGTTGACGGCGTCTCTGGTGCCGCTGCATCTTTAAGTATCCGACCATCTTCGGAATGGACCTTCTACGCAGCTCCGCACTGGAGCCTTCGGGATACTGCGAGCTGGTGTTCTTTGCGTTGACCCGCCGCTGTTGGTCGACGGGTAGAGTGCCAAGGCTACTTGCTAGAGTTGCACCAGCAAAGGCCAGATG
>JACDFX010000476.1 GCA_013815575.1 Rubrobacter sp. | reverse complement strand
CGGCTCTCGGGTAGGCAGGCTCGTCGGGCGCCAAGATGCCATCCCGGAGACGGGCCCGGTTGATCGGCCCCTGTCGCCTAATCGACGACCCCTTTCGTCGAGGCGCTGCCACCCGTTCTCGTGGCGGTGCCAACGCGGAGCGCGACGGCGAGTGCTTTCACACCGGACTCGACCTTGTGGTGGGCGTTCTCGCCGTAGTGGCAGTTGAGGTGGAGGGTGAAGCGGCCGTACTGGGTGAAGGCGCGCAGGAACTCCTGAAAGAGCTCGGTGTCGAAGGTGCCGATCTTCTCTGGCATGTCCCCCAGGTTGCAGGTGAGGTGGCTCCGCGCCCCGAGGTCCACGACCACCGTCGAGAGCGCCTCGATGAGCGGCGCGCTCGCGTCGGCGAAGCGGACGAGGCCGGTTCGGTCGCCGAGCGCCTCGTCGAAGGCCCGCCCCAGGACGAGACCCGTGTCCTCGACGGTGTGGTGGTCGTCCACCCAGGTGTCGCCCTTGGCCTCGACCGTCAGGTCCATGCCGGAGTGGTGGGCGAGCAGGTGCAGGAGGTGGTCCAGAAAGCCGACGCCGGTCGAGACCTCGGCCCGCCCGGTCCCGTCCAGTTCCAGGCGGACCCGAACAAAAGTCTCACCCGTCTTTCGCTCCGCGCTGCCCGTTCGCGACATCCCGCTCCTTCTAGCCTTTCAGCATCTCGAATCTTTGAGTTTTCAGCATTCTACCGGAGGCGAACCCCGACGCTCTGGGCGTGGTTCTCGAAGCCTTCCAGGCGGGCCAGGCGTTCGACGTGGGGCCCGATCTCGTCGAGCGCGTCCTTCGTGAAGTGGATGTAGTTGGTGTGGGCGACAAAGTCGCGGGTGCCGAGGGCCGAGGCCCAGACCGCGGCGCCGCCCGAGGGGAGGGCGTGGGAGGGGCCGGCGGCGTAGTCGCCCAGGGCCACGGGGGTAAAGTCGCCGATGGCTACCATCCCGACGGCGTCGAGGTCCTGGAGGATGGCCTCGTGATCCTCGGAGATCACGTGCGCGTGCTCGGGGGCGTACTCGTTGGAGATCTCCACGGCCTGGGCGTTGTCCCGCACGCGGACGAGCGTGATGAGCTCGGAGGGCTCGCCGGAGAGGAGCGGCTCGACGCTCCTAACGAGCTCTTCGCTGGGGGTGAGAAGCACCGCGGAGGCGCCGGAGAGATGCTCGGCCTGGGCCATGAGGTCGCGGGCCACCCGCTCCGGGAAGGCGCCCGCGTCGGCGATGACCATCACCTCGCTCGGGCCCTGCGGCGCGTCGATGCCGACCACGCCGAAGACCTCGAGCTTCGCCGCCGTCACGAAGTCATTTCCGGGGCCCACGATCTTGTCCACCCGTCGAACCGTCTCAGTGCCGAAGGCTAGAGCGCCGACGGCCTGCGCACCGCCCAGGGCGTAGACCTCTTCGAGGCCCAGAAGGCCGGCGACGGCGAGCACGCTCTCATCGGCCCGCCCGTCCGGGCCGGGCGGGGTGCAGACCCGGATCTCCCCCACCCCAGCCACCTGCGCCGGCACGGCGGACATTACGAGCGTGCTCGGGTAGGCCCCGTGCCCACCGGGGACGTAGAGGCCGGCGCGCCGGATCGGGCGCACCCTCTGGCCGACCGTTGCCCCGCCCCGGCTCGTCTCCCACGAACGCTCCATCTCCCGCCGGTGGAACGACCGCACGTTCTCTATCGCGAACGCGAAGCTCTCCGCAAGCTCGGCCGAGAGGCCTTCTCGGGCCCGTTCGATCTCCTCGATCGGCACCCGGATGTTCTCGGGGCGCACGCCGTCGAAGCGTTCGGTGTAATCGAGCAGCGCCTCGTCGCCCCCCTCGCGCACACCCTCCACGATGCCTCGGGCGGCCTCGCGTACAGAGGCGGAGAGGAAGCCATCCGCCCGGCGCAGACCCGCGACGATCTCCCCAACGTCCCTGCCGCGGGCGTCCAGCTTCTTAACCAACTCGTTCTCCGTTTCTTTGCATGGCTTCGACCAGGGCGGCGACCTCCGAGTGTCGCAGGCGGTAGGAGCCGCGGTTGGCGATGAGGCGCGCGGTGGAGGACGAGATGTCGTCCATGACTACCAGATCGTTCTCCCGCAGCGTGGTGCCAGTCGCGGTGAGGTCCACGATGCACTCGGCAAGTCCTACGAGCGGGGCGAGCTCGACGGAGCCGTGCAGCTCTATGACCTCGGCCTGACGCCCCATTCCCTCGAAGTAGCGCCGGGCGACGTTTGGAAATTTAGTCCCCACGCGCACGACCTCGGCGTGCGAGATCGCCCGCCGCACGTCCTCGACCTCTTTTCGGGGCGCGGCGAGGACCATCTGGCACGCCCCGGTCCCGAGGTCCCGAAGCTCCACGACGTTGGGCCGCTGCTCGTCGAGCACGTCCTTGCCGACGATCCCGATATCAGCCGCCCCGTGCTCGACGAAGACGGGCACGTCTGAGGGACGGCTCACGATAAATTCAGCCCCCTCGGCCCGGTAGAGCAG
>JACDFX010000475.1 GCA_013815575.1 Rubrobacter sp. | reverse complement strand
CTCGTGGACGCCTTCACCGCGGCCCGCGAGCTCTCCGACCGGCAAGCGCCGGCGCTGGATCAGGCCGTGCTCGCCCGCTTTATGGCGGGGGGCCACTTCGCCCGCCACGTCCGACGGATGCGCTCCCTCTACGCCGAACGGCAGGCGATTCTCGTCGAGGAGGCAGGTAGGCATCTCCCCGGGCTCCTCGACGTCCCCCCCGCCGGCACGGGCATGCACCTCGTGGGCCGGCTGCCGGTGGGCGAGGATGACCGCGAGGCATCGCGCCGCGCCGCCGAACGCGGCGTAGAAGCGCCCCCGGTCTCGCTCTACGGCACGCCGCCCGGCGGTCGCGGTGGCCTAATGCTTGGCTACGCGGCCGTGGGGGAGGCCGAGATCCGGCAGGGTGTGCGCCGTCTCGCGGAAGCGCTGGAATAGGCATCAGGTGTCAGGTGTCAGGCATTAGGGAACGTAGACACGAAAATGGTCGGGCAAAACCGATACCATCGGTGGTGGTCTTCGTGGGGATGACCGCCGTCAAACAAGAAAGCTGACGACTGACACCGGAAATCTGGGGCCTAAAAAGGAGCGAGCGTGGCGGAGAGCAGGAACATTGGCGTGTCGATGTGGTACCGGGAACTCGGCGAGGGGACGGCGGACCCGCTGCTGTTGCTGCACGCTTTTCCGCTCAACGCGAAGATGTTCGAGCCCCAGATCGAGGGCCTCTCAGCGGACCGGCGCGTCATAACGCCGGACTTCCCTGGTTTCGGGCACTCGCCGCGCACGCCGGCCCAGCCGGACGTGGGCTACTACGCCGGATGCGTGCGGGGGCTGTTGGACAGGTTGGAGATACCGCGCGTGGTGCTCGGCGGTGTCTCGATGGGCGGGTATGTCGCCTTCGAGTGCGTGAGGTCTTTTCCGGAGAGGATCTCCGGCCTCGTCCTGGCAAACACGCGCCCCGACCCGGACACAGAGGAGATCCGGTCCACCCGAAAGGAGATGGCCCTCCGGGTCGCCAGGGAGGGCATTGGGGTGCTCCCGGAGGTCCAGATGGAGCGCCTCCTCTCCCCCCGCACCCGCGAGAACGACGGCGGGCTGGTGGAGAAGGTGCGCGCCATCATCCTGGAGAACACGCCGGACGGCGCCGTCGCCGCCCTCGGCGCCATGCGCGAGCGCCCGGACTCTACCGCGACCCTCGGGGAGATATCCGTCCCCACCCTCGTCGTCGGCGGCGAGGACGACTCGATCTCCTCCCCGGAAGTCATGGGTGAGATGGCCGGGAAGATACCCGGCTCGCGCCACGTAACCCTCTCCAGGGCCGGCCACCTCTCGAATCTCGAAGACCCGGACGGCTTCAACGGGGCCGTGAGGACCTTTCTGACAGAACTGTAGACGGTGGCGGACGGGTTTCTAGTACGGCGTCGTTCGGGTAGAATCCTGCCCCGTGACTACCCTGGTCCACGTATCAGACCTTCACTTCGGGCGGCCCGCCGTCGCGGAGCGGCTCGACGCCCTGAAGGAGTTTATAAAAGGCATCGGGCCCGACGCCATCGCGGTCTCCGGTGACCTGACCCAGCGGTGTACCAACAGGGAGTTCTTGCAGGCGGTCGCCTACCTGGGTTCGCTGCGCGAGATAGCGCCCTACATCGTCATCCCGGGCAACCACGACATCCGTTGGCTCGGGGCGGTGGCCAGGAACCTTGGCGTCGCGGGGCTCCTGCGTGAGCAGGCGCACAACTTTAAGTACTCGCGGTATCGTAGGCACATCTCGGAGGATCTGAGTCCCTCGCTGGAGGTGCCGGGGGCGGTCGTTGCGGGCCTGAACACGGCGCACGGCATCTCGCGCGGGTCGCTCACCAAACGGTTTAGGGACCTCGGCGTGATCGGACACGTCAAACACGCGGATATACAGCGCGTCAAGCAGACCTTCGAGGCGGCGGACCCGGAGGCGGCCAGGATAGTCATGATCCACCACAACCCCATCCGCGGCGAGCTCTCCGGCCGCCACGGCCTGGCGAACACGGAGCAGGCCCTCCACGCCTTCTCTGACCTCGGCACGGAGCTCATCCTCTGCGGCCACGACCACCAGGACGCCGTCCACACGATAGAGAAGGGCGCCCACGGCCTGGTCATCTCGACCGCCGGCACCATCTCCAACCGTATCAAGGCCGGCCGGGCCTCCTCCTTCAACCTCGTCGAGATAGACGGGGACAACCTCCGCATCATCGCCCACTCCTGGAAGAAGGGCGCGGGCTTCGTTCCATCCGAAGACCGGGTCTTCCCCAGGCGCACCCTCTCCCGACCCACCTGACCCCCAGGCCGGTCCCGACGGTATAATCCGGCCGATAGGCGACCCGTCACGGAAGGGACCACCATGTGGAGCAGACTGACCCGCGGCGGCGACGGACTGCCCCGCGAGAAGGTGGACGCCATCGTGCGCCTCATAGACCAGTACCTCTCCGAGGAGGCGAGCCTACGCAACCTCCAGTCGGACAAGCAGACCATCCACCCCCGC
>JACDFX010000474.1 GCA_013815575.1 Rubrobacter sp. | reverse complement strand
GGTTGAGCCTGGAGGACAGGGTTAGGGAGCTCGCGGCGGAGATACCGCCGCCCGACGAGGGCGCCGTCGCGGGGGCCAGGGAGCGGCACCTCGCGCTCGCCAAGCCGCCGGGGAGCCTGGGGAGCCTGGAGGAGCTGGGCGCGCGGCTGGCCGGCATGGCCGAGACGAGCCCGCCGCCCGTGCCGGAGAGTCCGGCCGTCGTCGTTTGCGCCGGCGACCACGGGGTGCTGGGCCGGGGCGTCTCGCCGTGGCCGCGGGAGGTAACGGCGGCGATGGTGGGGAACTTCTGCGCGGGCGGCGCTGCGGTCAACGCCATCGCGAAGACCGTGGGGGCACGGGTGAGCGTGCTCGACGTCGGCGTCGCCGGGGAGCTGGAGCGGCACCCTTCCCTGCGGGGGGCGAAGGTCAGGTTCGGCACCGACGACCTTAGCCGGGGGCCGGCGATGGGGCGGGAGGAGGCGGCGAGGGCTGTGCTCGCGGGGGCCGGCGTCGCGGAGGAGCTCGTCGAGAGCGGCGGGGTGGACCTGCTCGTCGTCGGGGACATGGGCATCGCGAACACCACGCCCGCCTCCGCCCTGATCTCGGCCCTCACCGGCCGTCCCCCTGAGGAGACCACCGGACGCGGCACCGGCATAGACGAAGAGACCCTGAACCTGAAGGTCCGGGTGGTGCGCGAGGCCCTGGACCTGCACCGGCCCGACCCGGGTGACCCGTTGGGCGTGCTCGCGGCGGTCGGGGGTCTTGAGCACGCGGCCATCGCCGGCGTGGTCCTGATGGGCGCGGCGTGCGGAATACCCGTGGTCCTGGATGGCGTCGTCTCGAACTCCGCCGCCCTCGTCGCCCACGCCCTGGCCCCGGACTCGGTCGGGTACGTGGTCGCCGGCCACCTCTCGGCGGAGCCAGGGGCCAGGATCTCGCTGAACTACCTGGGCCTTGATCCCCTCCTGGACCTGGGTATGCGACTCGGCGAGGGGACCGGCGGCCTGCTCGCCGTCCCCCTCGTCCAGGCCGCCGCCCGCACGCTCGGGGAGATGGCGACGCTCAGAGACCTCGGTTTCGGTTGAACGGGCTCACCGAGGCCTCCATCCTCTCGCTCGAAAGTCCGCTTGCCCGGGTCGTCGAGGTACACGAGGCGTTGGGTTCTACCCAGGAGCGCGCCCGCGAGCTTGCGCGGGGCGGAGCCCACCATGGCACGCTCGTCGTGGCGGGCGTCCAGACCGGCGGGCGTGGCAGGCTCCGGAGGGCGTGGGGCTCGCCAGAGGGCGGCCTCTGGATGTCCCTCGTGCTTCGCCCCAACCTCGAGGCCGCCGCGGCGCCCCGCCTCACCCAGGCCGCTGCCGTCGCGGTGGCGAAGGCGCTGCGGGAGATCGGTGCGAACGTTGGCATCAAGTGGCCCAACGATTTGCTCGTCGAGCCCGGTGGGCGCAAAATCTGCGGCATCCTCGCCGAGTCGAGCATTCGGGCGGCGGGGCGTGGAGAAGCGCCCCGCGTGGACCATGCCGTTCTCGGCGTCGGCCTCAACGCCAACCTGGACCTCGAGGACCTCGGCGTCACCGACCGGGAGGTCGCCACCCTACGCTGCGAGCTCGGCCGCGACTTAGACCCCCTCGACCTCCTTCGCCGTCTCCTCCAAAACCTCGACGCGGAGTTGGAGCGCGTACACGACTTCGCCGTCATCCTCGACGACTGGCGCGTTCTAAGCGTGACGCTCGGGGAGCGCGTGCGCGTCAAGCGTCTGGGCGAAGTCCTCGAAGGACTGGCCGTGGACGTCAGCCCGGAAGGAGCGCTACTTCTCCAAACGCGAGATGGCGTACTCGAACTCTACGAGGGAGAGGTGGAAAGACTTCTACGAGAGGGAGATGCGTACACTTCATAACCGTATGCCCGGCGCCCTCGATAATCCTCGGGCCCAAGAGGTGCGCGAGGGTTATCGAGGCCCGGCGATGAGGATCTTCGCGTCCTCGCTCACGGTCGCCCCCTCGGGCGTCGGGGCTCCCGACCCTCTTCCGGAGTGCTGGGGTGGTTGCGCCGCCACGCCTCCCTGAGCTCGTCGGACCTGCGCTCGTCCTCCTCCCGCCGGCGTTCGGCGTCCTCCCTCTCTCGCCCGTTACGTTCTTCATCTCGACGGTCGGTCACGCCGGCTCCTTCCTACGAAAAACCCCCGGTCTCCCGGGGGCCGTGTCTCCTGGATCTCGCCCGGTATTACTTGGCCCTGGCCTTGCCGTTCTCGACGAGGGAAGAAACCCAACATTTCGAGAAGCGTTTTCATGGTGCGCCTGGAAGGATTCGAACCTCCGACACATGGTTTAGGAAACCAATGCTCTATCCCCTGAGCTACAGGCGCAAGGCTTCGGTAGTCTATCGTGGGAGGGGCGGGGCTGCCACCGCCATTCGGAACTTTCGTGGGGACGCGTTTTGTTTGGCCCCTCAGTTGAATAGGGTGGGGGGACAGCGTATGATGCTGCCGTTCGCATTCTGGTGGGGTTGACCGGTCGG
>JACDFX010000092.1 GCA_013815575.1 Rubrobacter sp. | reverse complement strand
GGCCGCCCCGGCGCCACCTCCTCCGTGCGGACCTCGAAACCCGCCCCTTCCAGGTACTCCGCCACGAACCGGGCCGCGCCCTCCTCGTTGCCGGCCGATTCTTCCGGACGGTAGACGCTCGGAATTCGGACCAGATCGCGGGCCAGGCGGACGAGCTCCTCGCGATCGATGCTGCCCCAGACCGCCTCAAGCAGCTCGTCCGGTCGGGACATCACCTCGCCCGGTCCAGGATAACCAAGATGTAAAGTCCTCCCCCGATAATCTGTATCAGAGGCAGATTACCAACGGGCCGGGCCCGCCTCAAGCGAAAGCCGGTTGAGGATCGGCGCAGCCTGGATTCCCTACACTACTTTCCGGTTCGGGTACCTCAAGCCGGGATCTCTACGTAGGCGGACGAAGTGCCGGGGACGGGAACAGGGTACCCTTCCTCGCGCAACCCTTCCAAATGAAGCTCGATGGCCTCCCGCATATTGACTTCGACCTCAGCACGCGTCGTTCCAGTCGATACGCAGCCCGGCAGATCCGGGGAGTAGGCCGAAAACCCCGTGCCGGTCGGCTCAATAACCACGAGGTACTTCATCTCTTACTCCTTTAGGCGCGCCTGCTTGAGGATGCTGTTGAGTGTACCAGGGGCCAGTTCGTCACCCGGTTTGCCCGGTACGGTAACGAGTCCGGGTTTGTCGGAATGTTTGTATTGACGATGGCTGCCTCTGGTCCGTACCAATTGCCAGCCGTCCTGCTTGATCAGCCCGATGGCTTCGCGAACTTTCATATCTTGAATTGTCTGCGCTTACCAACCGAATCTTTAGCCGTCGGACGTCGAAACTCGAAAATATGGCGATGTCCGGCACGCACGGGTAGACGTCGCAAACTTCGCACAGCGTACGAAAGCCTTCGGACGTGCATTCTGGAGGGACTACTCCGCGGGACGCCTGCGCCCCGTCAAACATCGACCGAGGCGTAGCTTGCCGCCGCCCGGAGAGCTGGAAAGCGCGTGACACTCTCCTTCAACCCCGGCACTGTTCCCCGAGGGTATAGTGGGCCTGACGGTCTGGCGGGGGCCCGTGGATGGGGCTTGGGCTAGAATGGTTCTGGTGGAAGGGTAACGCGACGGGGAGCGTGGCGATGCTTGCCAAAGACGAACTTCTTGACAGGGTTGTGGACCGCATCAGGGAGCACATGCCCGAAGACCGGGTGGCACAGGCGGAGGAGTTCGCGCGGCAGTATTTTGCCTGGATCCCGCGCGAAGACCTCGGAGGCCGCTCGCCCATCGACCTCTACGGCGCCGCGATGGCCCACTTCGGGTTCGCCCTCCAGAGGTCGCCCGGCGAGTCGAAGGTCCGGGTGTACAACCCGCTCTTCGAGGAGCACGGCTGGCAATCTACCCACACGGCGCTAGAGGTCGTAACAGACGATATGCCCTTCCTCGTGGACTCGATCCGGATGGAGGTCAACGTCCGCGGCTTCGGCATCCACCTGATGCTCCACCCCATAATGAAGGTCCGTCGCGATGAGAGCGGCAGGCTCCTGGAGGTGCTGCCGCCCGGCTCCGAGGACGAAGATGCCCTCCCGGAGTCCGTGATCCACGTGGAGGTAGACCGGCAGACAGAACCGGAGATCCTGGAAGAGCTTCGCGCCTGCACGGGGCGCGTGCTATCGCAGGTGCGGGCCGCCGTCGAAGACTGGCCCAAGATGCTGGAGCGGGTCGGGGAGGTGGTCTCGGACTTTGTGGCCCCGCCGCCGCTCGACGAGGAGGACCTCGCGGAGGCAGAGGCTTTTCTCGATTGGATCTCGGCGGACAACTTCACCTTCCTCGGCTACCGCGAGTACGACCTGATCTCCGAGAACGGCGAGGACGCCCTGATGGGCGTCGAGGGCACCGGCCTCGGCATCCTGCGCGAGACCGGCCGCAAGCCCCACTCCCACAGCTTCTCCAGGCTCCCCCCGGAGGTCCGCCGACTCGCCCGCAGGCCCAACCTCCTGAACCTCACCAAGGCCAACTCCCGCTCCACCGTCCACCGCCCCTCCTACATGGACTACGTCGGCGTCAAGAAGTTCGACGGGGAGGGCAACGTCACGGGGGAGCGGCGGTTCCTCGGGCTCTACACGTTCTCCGCCTACAGCATGAGCGTCTTCGAGATGCCCATCGTCAGGCGCAAGGTCCGGTACGTTCTGGAGAGGGGCGGGTTTCCAAAGGGGAGCCACAACGAGAAGGACCTCGTCGAGATACTCGAGACGTATCCCCGGGACGAGCTGTTCCAGATCTCCAAAGAAGAGCTTTTCGACATCTCCATGGGCGTCCTGCACCTGCAGGAGCGCCAGCGCACCCGCCTCTTCGTCCGCCGCGACACCTACGGGCGCTTCTTCTCCTGCCTGGTCTACGTCCCGCGCGACCACTACGACACCGAGGTCCGACGCCGGATGCAGGAGATCCTGCACGACTCTCTTGGCGGCGTGGGCTCGGCCTTCGACGTCAGGCTCTCGGAGTCCGTGCTCGCCCGGCTCCACTTTATCGTGTACGTGGAGCCGGGCGAGGTCCCGGAGTACGACGTCGGGGACATCGAGGAGCGGCTCGCGGAGACTACCCGCTCGTGGGCGGACAACCTCTACGACGCCCTGATAGAAGGCGTCGGGGAAGAACGGGGAAACGAGCTTTTCCACAAATACCGCGACGCCTTCCCGGCGGGCTACCGGGCCGGCTTCCTCGCCCGGACGGCCGTCGCGGATATTCGCCGCATAGAAGGACTCGCCTCGGAGAGCGACCTCGGTATGAGCCTGTACCACCCGATAGAGGAGCCGGAGGCGTTTCTCGGCTTCAAGCTGTTCCGGTACGGGGAGCAGATCTCCCTCTCCACCGTACTCCCTCTACTGGAAGACATGGGTGTTGAGGTCGTGGACGAGAGGCCGCACAAGGTAGAGCCCGCGGGCTCCCCTCAAGTCTGGATCTACGACTTCGGCCTCGTAGACGAGTCGCGCAACGAGTTCCAGACCGGGGAAGTGCGCGAGATCTTCCAGGACGCCTTCGCCCGCGCCTACCGCGGCCTGGTCGAGAACGACGGCTTCAACCGCCTCGTCCTCCGCGCCCGCCTCACCTGGCGCCAGGTAACGATCCTCCGCGCCTACTGCAAGTACCTGCGCCAGGCCGGCACCACCTTCTCCCAGGCCTACATGGAGGCCACCCTCTTCGCCAACCCCCACGTGGCCCGCCTTCTCGTGGACCTCTTCGAGTGGCGCTTCGACCCGAAGAGCGGCACCCGGGCCGAACACGAGACCGAACGCCTCAAAGGTGAGATAGAAGCGGCGCTTGACGAGGTCGTGAGCCTGGACGAGGACCGCATCCTGCGCAACTTCCTCGTCGTGACGCTGGCGACGGTGCGCACCAACTACTACCAGACGGATGACGGGGGCGAACCGAAGGTACACCTCTCGTTCAAGTTCGACCCGCGGGAGATACCGTTACTGCCGCTGCCGCGTCCCCGGTTCGAGATCTTTGTCTACTCCCCCCGCGCAGAGGGCGTCCACCTGCGCGGCGGCGAGGTCGCCCGCGGCGGCATCCGCTGGTCCGACCGCCGCGAGGACTTCCGCACCGAAGTCCTCGGCCTCATGAAGGCCCAGATGGTCAAGAACGCCGTCATAGTCCCCGTCGGCGCCAAGGGCGGCTTCGTCGTCAAACGTCCGCCCGCGGAAGGAGGCCGCGAGGCGCTCCAGAAGGAGGTCATCGCCTGCTACCGCACCCTGATCTGCGGGATGCTCGACCTGACGGACAACCTCGTGAACGGCAACGTGGTCCCACCCCCCGACGTGGCCCGCTACGACGAGGACGACCCGTACCTGGTCGTGGCGGCGGACAAGGGCACGGCCACCTTCTCGGATATCGCCAACGGCATCTCCGCCGAGTACGGCTTCTGGCTCGGCGACGCCTTCGCCTCGGGCGGCTCCGTCGGCTACGACCACAAGGAGATGGGCATCACCGCGAAAGGCGCCTGGGAGTCCGTCAAGCGCCACTTCCGCGAGCTCGGCCGGAACGTCCAGAAAGAGGACTTCACGACGGTAGGTATCGGCGACATGTCCGGGGACGTGTTCGGTAACGGGATGCTCCTCAGCAGGCACACGAAGCTCGTCGCGGCCTTCAACCACCTGCACGTCTTTCTCGATCCGGACCCCGACCCCGGGGCGAGCTTCGCCGAGCGCGAACGCCTCTTCGGGCTGCCGCGCTCGACGTGGGCCGACTACGACACCGGCCTCTTCTCCGAGGGCGGTGGCGTCTTCCCCCGAACCGCCAAGAGCATACCGTTGACCCCCCAGGTCAAGGAACTGCTCGGCACGGAGGCGGATTCGCTGACCCCGAACGATTTGATACACGGTCTGCTCAAGGCCGAGGTGGACCTGCTCTGGAACGGGGGCATCGGCACCTACGTCAAGGCGAGCACGGAGGGCGACGCCGAGGTCGGAGACAGGACCAACGACTCGTTGCGGGTGGGCGGGAAGGACCTGCGGTGCCGGGTGGTCGGGGAGGGCGGGAACCTCGGGTTCACGCAGGGGGGGCGCATCGAGTACGCTTTGAAGGGCGGCCGGATCTACATGGACGCCGTGGACAACTCAGCCGGCGTGGACTGCTCCGACCACGAGGTGAACATCAAGATCCTGCTTGACACCATCGTCAGGAGCGGCGACATGACCGGGAAGCAGCGCAACGAGCTTCTCGCGGGGATGACCGAGGAGGTCGGGGAGCTGGTCCTCAGGGACAACTACGACCAGACTCTAGCCATAAGCAACGCCCTGGCCCTCGCCCACCCCATGGTTGACGTCCACGTCCGCTACATCCGGCACCTCGAGCAGTCCGGCGCGCTGAACCGCGAGTTGGAATTCTTGCCTTCCGACGAGACGCTCGCGGAGCGGCGCTCCGAGGGCGGTGGGCTGACCGCCCCGGAGTTCGCGATCCTGCTGTCTTACACCAAGATCACGCTCTACAGGCAGCTCCTGGACTCGGACCTCCCCGAGGACCCGTACCTCTCCACCGAGCTCGAGCGGTACTTCCCGAAGCCGCTGCGCGAGCGCTTCGGCGACCGCTTGGGGGAGCACCGGCTGAGGCGAGAGATCGTCGCCACCCGCGTCGCCAACGAGCTGGTGAACAAGGCAGGCCCCTCCTTCGTCTTCCGGCTGGGCGAGGAGACGGGGGCGACGCCGGCCGAGATCTCCCGCGCCTTTACCGCCGCCGTGGAGGTCTTCGGCCTGCGCAAGGCCTGGGAAGAGATAGAGGCCCTTGACGACGAGGTCGAGGCCGGCAACCAGACGGGGATGCTCCTGGGATGGCGCAGGCTGGTCGAACGCTCGACCCGCTGGCTCCTGCGCAACCGGCGCCCGCCGCTGGACGTCTCGGGGACGGTCTCGTTTTTCCGGGAGGAGGCACCTGGTCTGGCGAGTAACATCCACCGGTTCATGATCGACGGCGAGAAGAAGGGCGTCGAGGAGGAGATGGAGCGTCTCGTCGAGGCGGGCGTACCGGCGGAGTTGGCCCGGCGGGTCGCCACCTTCGGGGCCATGTTCAGCGCGCTCGACGTGGTGGACGTGGCGGTCGCGGCCGGGGAGAGGCCGGAGGCGGCGGCCGAGGTGTACTTCGCCCTCGGGGACCGGCTCAGAATTCACTGGCTCCGTGGCCACATAGAGGCCCTCCCCCGCGACAACCGCTGGCGCGCCCTGGCCCGCGCCGCCCTCAGAGACGACGTGTACGGACTGCAGGCCGCGCTGACAGCCGCCGCCCTGCGGGACACGCCGAAGGAGAGGCCGGTGCTGGAGCGCATCGAGGCCTGGATCTCGGCCAACTCCGACGCCACCGACCGCACCCTCCACGTCCTATCCGACATAAACGCCAGCGGCACCTTCGACCTCGCCACCCTCTCCGTCGCCCTCAGAGAAGTCCGCAACCTCGTCCCCTCATCCCCCACCGAGAAGGCCGAAACACCGGCCGGCTGAGGGGTACAGCGTCGTAGAATAGGCGGGTGAAGGCCAAATTTTTCGCCGCCCTGCTGTGCCTGTGCGTGGTCTTGGCGGCCGCGTGCGGCACCCCGGACGGCCTCGACCGGGAGGCCCTGAACCCGGCCTGTCCGCCCGGCCTCGGGCGCGGCCTCCTCGACGATGGTTTCCTCGGTCCCGACGACGAACGCGGCGGTCCCGCCGTCCGGAAGCTTCTGCGCAACCCGGACTTCGGGGCTTCGTCCGAGGCGGCAGAGGACCTGCGCGGCGGCGTGGTGGATCCCCGCCTCGTGGAGACCCTGCGGACGGTCACGGAGAGACACAGGATCTGCGTGGACGTCTTCAAGGAGGGCCACTTCTTTGTTCAGGGCGTAGAGGACGGCCCGCGCATCCCGGACGGCTACGGCGAGGCCGGCGGGCTTCCGAATACCCACTTCTTCGGGCGGGCAGCCGATATCCGGTACGTCGACGGCGAGCCCGTGGAGGGTAACGGGTTGAGCCCGGAGGTCCTCGATGTGGGGCGGGTCCTGGCCGACATCCCGGGCCAGAACAGGCCGGACCAGATCATCGGCCCCGGGGACTGGACCAGGGAGCTGGGCTTCGGCTACGAGGAGGGTTGGATCCTGTACAAAGACCAGCTAGACCTCCACAACAAACACCTCCACCTCGGCTACATCAGAGAAAATGGCACCCGCAACACGCGCTAGGCGCGTCGCAGTGACTCCCGGTGGGCGGCGGCGCGTTCGACGTACTCGCGGGCGCCACGCTCGACGTCCCTCGCCTGTTCTTCCGTGACGTCGCCGGCACGTTTGGCGGGGAGGCCGACGATCAGGCTGTGGGGCGAAAACTCGCGGTTCTCCGGGACGACGGCGCCGGCGGCGACGATGGAGCCTTCGCCTATCT
>JACDFX010000091.1 GCA_013815575.1 Rubrobacter sp. | reverse complement strand
CGAGAACGCGGCCATAACCGTCTCCGATTCCGGCCGGGTCGTCGTCTACACCGGCCACGACGAAGAAGACCAGTGCATCTACAAGTTCGTCTCCTCCGGCACCTACAACGAGGATGACCGGGAGGCGAACATGGAGCTGCTCTCCGACGGGATGCTCTACGTCGCGGACTTCGCCCAGGGCAAGTGGATCGCCATGGACTACGAGAATAACCCCATTTTCAAGGACAACGACTACAAGGACCAGGCCGACGTCCTCGTGCGCACCATCGACGCGGCGAAATTGGAGGACCCGGAGACCGAGCTTCCAATCGGCACCCCGATGGACCGCTGCGAGGACATCGAGGTAAACCCCGGGACCGGGCAGGTCTACGCGGCGCTCACCAACAACGCGCTGCACGGCAACTTCTACGGCCAGATCATCCGCATGACCGAGAAGGACGACGACGCCGAGGCCGAGGAGTTCTCGTTCGAGGTCTTCGCCACCGGCGGCCCCCAGACCGGCTTCGCCTCCCCCGACAACCTCCTCTTCGACAACGACGACAACCTCTGGATCGTAACCGACATCTCCAGCAGCAGCCTCGGGAGCGGCATCTACTCGAGCTTCAAGAACAACGGCGCCTTTATCGTGCCAGGCGGCCTGGACGGCGGCGCGAGCAGCAGCGACATAGTCCAGTTCGCCAGCGCCCCCGTCGAGGCCGAGCTGACAGGCCCGGCCTTCACCCCGGACGGCAAGACCCTCTTCCTCGCCGTCCAGCACCCCGGCGAGGAGTCCGAGGACCCGAAGAATCCGACCAGCACCTGGCCGAACGGCGACGAACCCAAATCCTCCGTGGTCGCCATAACCGGGTTCGCGTAAAGAGCTTTAGGCGGTCAGCTTCAGTCCACCAGCGGCGCCCGGCGAGGACTTCCGCCGGGTGCCGACTCCTTCCCTATAATGTTCAAGAGCGTCGGGAGGAAGAGGTGTTTTGTGGCTGAGAGGCAGTTCCGGTTGCCGGGTTCCCCCTACGAGGATCTGGTGAACACCATCGTGGCCTACGGGACCAGGGACGAGGCCTCGCGGCCGGGGGACTTGGGCAAGCTCGACTCCGTGCACCAGTCGAGCGTCAGCCGGACGAACGGTTTCCTGACGGAGATCGGGGTCTTGCAGGGGGAGACGAAGAAGCTGATCACGCCCAGAGGGCGCTCGCTCGCGCTGGCGCTCGCCCGCAAGGACCGGGGGGGCATCCGGGCGAACTGGCGGGAGGTGGTCGCCTCGACGGAGTTCCTGCAGAACGTGGTCTCGGCCGTCAAGTTGCGGGAGGGGATGCTCTTCCCGACCGTCCAGGCCTACGTGGCCCACGCCGCCGGCCAACCCCGCAACAATCCCGTTATGACGGGCGCCGGCGCCATAGTCGAGATCCTAAAGACCGCCGGCCTTCTCAGGGAGGAGGCCGGGGAGCTCGTCGCCGTCTTCGACGAAGACCCACGAACGCAAGAGTTCGGGCACGACGAACCCGAGCAGGACACCCCCGTCGAGACGAGCCCCAACGAGGCGCCGGGGGGCCTACCGGCCGGGTCAGAGCTCGCGGATTCCGCGGGCGAGGCGGTCTCTACGGTTGTGGGGGTGGAAGCGACGGGGGGCGAGGGGGCACCTTCCGTCCAGATCCACCTCCACGTCAGCTGCGCGCCGGACGAGATCGAAGACCTGGCCCCAAGGCTCAAGGCTTTGCTCAGGGAGTTGTCCGACAATCGCGCACCCTAAGTACATTCACGCAACTTCTGTGGGGTCGGAACCGATGATCGAGAGCACCTCGCGCGGTCGCCGGTTGTAGCGCTCGAAGAACTCTTGGGCCGCGGCGATGAGCGCCTTCACGTTCGGAAATAGCTCGCAGTGGGTCACCTCGCGGCGGAAGTGGCGCCAGAGCATCTCGATCGGGTTGAGCCACGGGCTGTAGGTCGGCAGGTAGAGTAGCACCAACCTACCCGCCGCCCCGCGCAACACCGCCTCGACCTCGTCGTCCTCGTGGGTATTGGAGTTGTCCCAGGCCACGTAGACTCTCCCTGTGGGGTGCTTCTCCAGCAGCGCTTCGAGCAGTTCGGCTACCTCCGGTCTGCGCTTGCGTCTACGGATCAGAACCACCGTTTCGCCGGAATGGTAGTTGACCGCTCCGATGCCGTAGCGTCTGGTGGGCTGGGCGGGCGTTTGGATCATCACCTGCCGTCCCTTCGGGCTCCACATCGCTTTCAGGGTGGGCATCCAGCTCAGGTTGAACTCGTCGGCATAGTAGAAGTGATCTCCCGATTCGAGACCGTCGCGGGTCTCTTCGATTGCCTTTTTTTGAGGGCGTACTCGGGGTCTGGGCTCGTTATGGTGTGTTGGGGGCGGCTCAGCACGATGCCTTCAGCCTTCAAATGCAGCCGGACGGTCTCGTACTCCACCCGGATGCCCGTTCTCTCGGCCATGTAGTCGGCCAAGCGCCGCAAGGTCCACAACGAGAACGGCTGTCCCAGGCCGCGGGGACGACGGCGAACCGCGTGGAGCAACCGCTCCTTGTAGTCGGTGGTCACCTTGCGAGGCGCACCCGGACGGGGCACGTCGCGCAACCCCTCGGCACCTTCGGCCAGGTAACGCTTGAGCCAGCGGCGCACCGTCTCCTCGCTGGCGCGGACGATCTCGGCGATCTCCGCGGCCGTCATGCGCCGCTCTGCGGCCAGCAAGACCATCTGGGCACGCGTCCTCAGCCGCGCGTCGCGGGTGGTGCGGTACAGATCCTCCAAAGTGCCGAGCTGCTCCGAGTTGAGCCCGGGAATCCGGATCGGTCTCATAGGCATCCCCTCCGACCCACAGCTTACACCCGTCAGGATTTATCTGTTTGTACTTAGTCCTCAATCAAGACGAAGAACAAGTCAACCTTGAACATATACTCCCACAGAACCCTCGCTCAGGAGATTGGGATCAGTTTACTCAAGACGAACAGAAAACTTGGTCGCTTCGGCTCGGCAATATGGCCTTGTTACAAAAAGGTGCTAATGACAGGATAGGCAATAAGCCGTGGTCGGAGAAGAAACCAGTGTTGGAAGCTTCCTTACTGACTCTCACTAAACAAGCAGGACGAGAAACGAGTTGGACCAAGGAAGCTATCAATAAGCGACAGCAATCGCTAGCTACTTTAGCGATCGAGACATGGTCGCGCCAACCACAGCCTACGTGAATGGATCTAGTGATAAGGCCGGACCTATCAGGGAGCTGAGGTGGGCGCCGTGCCGACCATGATCGTGCTGGTGCGACTGAAGAGAAGCGTGGAGATTGGGGAGTACGAGCGCTGGGTGCAGGAGAGCTACGCCCCGGCGGTCAGGGAGCTGCCCTCCGTCTCGGACTGGCGCAACCACCGGGTGACGGGCCTGCTCGGCTCCGAGGCGAAGCCGCCCTACCGCTACGTCGTGACGCTGGAGGTGGCGGATCTCGCGCGGCTCGGGGAGGACATGGCCGGGGAGCGGATACGAGCGTTGCTCGCCGAGTTGCACGGCTACGCGGAGGTGACGCAGTTGATGGCGGAGAGGTTCGCTTGACGATGACGGGGATTTTGCTTGGCTGAGATCGGGGTCATCTTTCTCTTGCTGGCGGCGGTGGCGGCGCTCGCGACGCTCGCCAACAAGATCCGGATCCCGTACCCGATCCTGCTGGTCCTGAGCGGCCTCGCGCTTGCCTTCGTGCCCCCGAACGTGCTGCCCCGCTACGAGCTCGACCCCGAGGTCGTCTTCGTCCTGTTCCTGCCGCCGCTGCTGTTCTCCTCGGCCTTCTTCACCTCCTGGCGGGACTTCCGCCGGAACCTACGCCCCATCGGGCTCCTCGCTGTCGGACTGATCCTCGTCACGACCGTGGCCGTGGCGGCGGTGGCACACTACGTGGCCGAGCTCTCGTGGACGGCGGCCTTCGTGCTCGGGGCTATTGTCTCCCCCACCGACGCTATAGCCGCAACGGCCATCGCGCAGCGCCTCGGGGTGCCGCGTCGTATCGTGACGGTGCTCGAAGGCGAGAGCCTCCTAAACGACGCGACGGGGATCGTGGCGTACAGGATCGCGGCCGGCGTGGCCGCGGGGGCCGCGTTCTCGTTCTGGGGGGCTGGCCTGCAGTTCATGGTCGGGTCCGTCGGGGGCATCGCCGTCGGCCTGGCCGCCGGCTGGGTCGTCGTGCGGGGCTTCGACCTACTCGACGACACGCCGGTCGAGATCGTCGTCTCGCTGCTAGCGCCGTTCGGGGCGTATCTGGCCGCGGAGGAGCTGCCGCACCTCGTCTGGCATGAGCTGCTCGGGTTTAGCGGTCAGCCTTTTTTCTCGGGCGTTCTGGCGGCCGTGGCCGCGGGGCTCTACGTGGGTAGGAGCAGCCCGACGATCATGTCCCCCACCTCGCGGCTGGAGGGCGGGGCCGTGTGGAACGTGGTCGTGTTCCTGCTCAACGGGCTGGCATTTATCCTGATCGGGCTGCAGTTACCTCGCGTCCTCGAAGGTCTTCAGGATCAAGAATACGCTACCGATGAGCTCCTACTCTACGCCACCGCGGTGAGCCTGGCCGTGATCCTGGTGCGCGTCGCGTGGGTCTTCCCGGCAACGTACCTCCCGCGGATGGCGTTCCGGAGTATCCGGGAGAGGGATCCCCCGCCACCGTGGCGCAACGTGGCCGTCATCTCGTGGGGGGGATGCGCGGTGTGATCTCGCTCGCCGCCGCCCTCGCCCTGCCGTTCGAGACGGCATCAGGGGCGGACTTTCCGCAGCGCGACCTGATCCTCTTCCTGACTTTCAACGTGATCCTGGCTACCCTCGTGCTCCAGGGCCTGAGCCTGCCGTTCCTGATCCGGATCCTCGGCCTGGAAGACGACGGCTCCGTGGAAAGGGAGGAGACCCGCGCCCGAATAGAGTCCGCCGATGCGGCCCTCGCCCGCCTCGAAGAGCTGACCGAGGAGGAATGGGTCCGTGAGGACACCGCCGAGCGGGTCCGCGGCATGTACGGCTACCGTCGGGGCCGCTTCATCGCCCGCAAGCTCGGTGTCGACGACGACGGCTACGAGGAGCGCTCGCAATCCTACCAGCGCCTCTCCCGCGAGCTACTCCTCGCGCAACGCAGCGCCCTGGTACGCCTCAGAAACGAGGGCACCATTTCAGACGAAGCCCTACACCGCATCGAGCGCGACCTAGACCTCGAAGAGACCCGCCTTGAGAGCTAACAACGCCGGCAAAGAGGTCCGGTCCTCTTTGCCGACTCCTTCAGGTCTCGCGTTGCTACGGGCTTAGTCCTGCCCGCCGCCTTCGAGAGCGGGGGCGATTAGTTCTTCGACGCTCGACTCCGAGACCTGCTCCGCGGGGCGGGAGAGGTAGAACTCGGCGTGGTAGCTGCCGTCGTCCTCCTTTCCTTGGGTATCGACGCCCATATCCCGGAGCTCCCGGCAGACGTACTCGCGTTCGGCGTCGTCCGCGAAGCTGCGCTGCTCGAAGGTGTGGCCTTCGAGCTTCTCGGTCACGAGCCCGTACCCGTCGAGGACCCCGGAGATCCCCTCGTAGGACACCCACCGCAAGGCGAGCGCCGCCACCCACGGGACAGGTCCCCCATCCACGCAACCTAGAAGCGCGTCGAAGGTGCGCTCCGAGATGTACCCGATACCCCCGGAAACGGTGAAGATGTCCGTGCCGGAGGCCGCCCGCCGCAGCGTCTCCGAAGGTTGGTCGTTCTCCAAATCCTCGGTCGCCCCCGCGTCGAGCAGTCCCGCCTTGAGCGCGTACGACACGGCGTTCTCCGCCACGTCCAGGCCTGTGACCCGTGGGGCGGCCTCCCTCACGCGACCGGCGTAGTACGCGGCGTCGCCCTCCGCCAGCTCGTCGGTGGAGAGGGTTCCAAGCTCTTCCGAGCAGTACCGCTCGTAGAGATCGTCCAGGGTGACGTCGTACTTCAGCAACGCCGCGTTGATGCCGTAAGAGCAACAAAGGTCCATGACGTTTATGGGACCTTCACCCGCCTCCTGCCGCCGATTCACGAGCGCACCGAACAACCGCTGTCCGTGGTCGGGAATCCTGTAATCCATGCTTCCCAGAGTCTTGAAGTATTCTCTCGGGTCCTGCCGGTCGTAGATGTGCCCAAAGCTTGCCTTGCCGGACTTCTCGTGCATATCCCTCCTATCGGTTGCTTCCAACGCCGGGAGACCGTTTTGAAGTAACCTGGATGTAACACCAGGGCGTGGGCATGCGCGTGCTTCTTTGGGAAACACCGGCCGTACGCGTATCCGATTCTCTTCAAAGCATGCCTTACAGTATATGTGAGGCCGATCACATCGGCAAGCCACGTCACAAGCTGAACGCCGGGAGCGGCAGAACGGAAAGTGGATCGTCCCGACGACTACCGGATGGGGTTCGGGCTGTTCTAGTGCGCCTGGATCACGAGCCCCGGATCTCCCGCGTGGGCGCGTAGGCCGCCGGTGCCGCCGATAGGGAAGGTGAACGCCGGGGTGGTGTGCCCAAAGCTCGCGTTGGCGATTACGGGGATGTGGTTCAACTCGGGCTTGCCGCGGATGATCTCCGTCAGCGTCTCCCGGCCCATGTTGGAGGTACGCTGGAAGCGGCCGAACATGATGCCCCGAACGCCCTCGAACCCGGGCTGATGGACGAGAGACTGGAGCGCACGGTCGAAGTGGTGGGGGTTTATCTCCTCATCGTCTTCCAGCAACAAGATCGCGCCCTCCAGTTTCGGCATGTAGGAGGTTCCGAAGAGCAGGGCCAGGGTGCCGAGGTTTCCACCAAGGATTCTACCCTCCGCCTCTCCCTCGTTGAGCACGACGTAGCCGGGATTGGGGACGAAGTCGCGGTCCTCCTGGTCTTCGTACCAGGGGTCGTCGCTCCAGTGGTCGGCCGG
>JACDFX010000473.1 GCA_013815575.1 Rubrobacter sp. | reverse complement strand
CGGCGTGGACCGTCCGGTAGCCCCGGTCGCCCGTCCCGTCTGAACGGTACAGCTCCAGCTCGTTGAGGCGCTGGAAGTCCCAGGAGAGGGCGCCGCGGGTTCCGTTGACCTCGAAGCTCATCCTGACGTGCGGGCCTATGCAGGTCCGGCTGTTCTCTATCGTCCCGCGGGCGCCGTTCTCGAACCGGAGAAGGCCGCCCACGTAGTCTTCGTTCTCCACCGCCCCCATCTCTCCGTCCTCGACCGTGAAGTGTCCCGTGCCCATGCCCTCGGGCACCTCGGGTCGGGTCCGGATAAAGGTCTCCCTCTGGGCCGAGACGCTCTCGATGGGGCCGAGCAGGTTCTGGGCCATGTCAACCGAGTGGGGCATGATGTCCCCGAGCACCCCGAGGCCCGCGCCGTCAAGCTTGTAGCGCCAGGTCAGGGCGCCGTTCGGGTCGGCGGCGTAGTCGGCGAGAAAGTAGCCCCTGTAGTGCGTGATCTCCCCGAGCTCCCCCGCCGCGAGGAGCTCCTTGGCGTACTCCACCGCCGGGGCGTGGCGGTACATCAGGCCGATCATGCTCGTAACGCCGGCCTCCTCGACCGCCTTCCCAATGTCGTAAGTCTCGGACGGATACCTCCCACACGGCTTCTCGAGCCAGATGTGCTTCCCCGCCCGCGCCGCCGCCACGGCGACTTCTTTGTGCAGGTAGTTGGGTGCGGCGATGCTTACCGCCTCGACCTCGGGGTGCTCGACGACCTCTCGCCAGTCGGTGGTCCAGCCCTCGTAGCCGAGACGCTCGGCGGCGTCGCGCGCCCGTTCCTCGACGGTGTCGGCCGCTATGACGAGCCTCGGTTTGAGCCCGCATTCGGGGTAGTGGTCGAGCAGGCGGCGGTACGCCCGCGTATGCAGTTGGCCCATCCACCCCAGGCTGACCGTTCCTATGCTTATCTCTCTGGCCACGCTTCCCCTTTCCCGGCCGTCCGGTCTTCGCCGGATGGGCCCTTTGCGACCTGTCTGGCCGTGCCGGATCCCCACCCGGCGCGGCGCTCCCGACTACAGATCTACGAGCATCATCTCGAACCAGTAGGACTCGGCCGGGTAGCGGTGCGAGCCGTACTCTATGGGCCGCCCATCGGTGTCGTAGGCGATTCTGGTCATGGTCAGCACCGGGTCCCCCGGCTCCATCTCGAGTAGCTCGGCCTCCTCGGCGCCGGCCTTGCGGGCCCCCACCCGCTGCGTCGCGACGTTGGGTGATACCCCACCTCCCCGAAATAGCTCGTAGAGCCCGGTCCGCTCCAGGTCCTCCTCCCGGATCTCCATCAACCCGTCCGGCACGACGTTGCTCATGAGCGCGATGGGGTCGGACCCCGCCAGGCGCAACCTCTCGAACCGAAGCACGGCGGCGTTTGGTTCGAGCCCAAGGTGATCCGCCACCTCCGGCGGACACGGAACCCTCTCCAGCGAGAGAAGCCGGGTCCGCGGCTCCCTCCCCGCTTCGTTGAGGTCATCAAACAAACTGGTGAGGGCGACCGTCCGCCGCACCGGCCTTGGAGCTACCATGGTCCCAATGCCCCGCCTCCTGATGAGCAGGCCCTTGTCCACGAGCTGCTTCATCGCCGCGCGCATGGTAGGGCGGCTGATCCCCAACCGCGTCGCAAGCTCCACCTCCCCCCCGAGCTTGCTCCCCCGTGGCAACCGACCATCCTCGATGGCAGCCTCCAACGCCTGCGCCGCCTGGTGATACAACGGCACCGGACTGCTGTGGTTCAGCCTTACACCCTCAAGTGCATCAATCATCCGTTCCCTTCCCCGCCCTTACACCCCTAATGTAAAGACATTATGACGTTAAGATATCAGGATTAGATTTTTGTGTCAAGCCTCGCGTGGGAACACCGGTGTTTCGCCCGATGACGGGCCCTCCGCGGCGCCGTACTTTTCTAGCGCTACTGATCCTCCGGCGGGCGGTTGCGGCGTCCGGGGTGGGCCCTTCTCTCTTCGCGCTGCTCGACGGCGGCACGGGCGACGGTATTTAGGAAGCCGACGATCAGGCCTATGCCGGTAAAGATGTAGAAGACGGTGAAGAGCTTGCCGGAAGCGGTCTGGGGTGCGAGGTCGCCGTAGCCGACGGTGGTGAGGGTGATGGAGCTGAAGTAGAAAGAATCGAGCAGGCTCCACCCCTCGACCCGCCAGTAGAAGAGCGTTCCGGCGGCGAGGGTAATGACCACCAGCACGAAGAGCCCCCGGAACTCGGGGTCGCGCAGGGAGCGTCGCACGGCGCGGGCGAACCGCAGCGGGACGAGCACCAGGACAACGAGCAGCAAGAGTCCTACCGCCACCGCCCCGATCACTCAATGCTCCGCTTCGCAAGCCCGTGCGGACGACCGTGCGACCGGCCGTGGCAGACGGCCACGTTCACCCCCGGCCTCCCAGTTTTCCCACCTCGCCGTCCATTCGGCAGCCTGGTATCGACTTCACGCACCCTTTATATAGTACGTTCCGCCGTCGGGCGGCGAAAGCCT
>JACDFX010000472.1 GCA_013815575.1 Rubrobacter sp. | reverse complement strand
GTCGGTCTTTCCGAAACGGACTTTCTGCAAAGTGGGGTCCTTTTCTGTAGTGGCTTTAGGTTTTGGGGCTCTGGGTTGTACGTTCTATCCTGACACCCGATACCTCGAAACCTAACTAGAACGGCATCGAGATGAACGGCGAGGAGTAGTTCGGGGCGTTCGTGAGGATCTCCTCGGCTCTTTCGCGGGGCATTCTGCGTGCGTTGGCTTCCAGCATGTTCGGCACCAGGGTCACGTCGCCGACCATGGCTATGCCCGTGATCTCCTCATAAGAGAGGACGAAGGAGACGGCGGCGTCTATGTGCTCCTGGCGGTCGAAGGGCTCGTACCAGGTGGTGTACTGCTGGTCACGCTCGGGGTCGCCCTCGGGCCAGTTGCGCTTCGAGATGGCCTTTATGGCCATGAGACCCGCGTCCTGGCGCTTTATCTCCGCGACGAGGGCTTCGAAGTCCCGGCGGTAGTCGTCGTCGGTTGAGAGGATGAAGTTCCAGGGGGTCAGGACGGTGTCGAAAGGGTAGCGGTTCAGGGCTTCGAGGTGGGTCGCCGGGGCCTCGTTGCCGTGGCCCGTGATGCCGATGGCGCCGACGAGGCCCTCTTCTTTAGCCCGGATCGCGGCCTCCAGGGAGCCCCCTGGCCCGGTGGCGCGGTCGAGGTCTTCGAGGTCGCCTATGGCGTGCAGTTGGATCAGGTCCACAGAGTCGACGCGCAGGCGCTGGAGGGAGTTCTCAATGGAGCGGCGGGCGGCGTCCCCCTCGCGGTCGCCGGTCTTGGTGGAGAGGAAGATCCTGTCCCGAATCTCGGACATCCAGCGCCCGTAGTGAAGCTCGGAGTCCCCGTAGTCAGCGGCCGTGTCGAAGTGGTCCACCCCAGCGTCGAGCGCCTGCTGCATCGCGAGGTCCGAGGCTTCCTCCGTCGCCTCCCCGAGCGCGGCCCCCCCGAAGATGAGTACGGAGTTCTCCCTTCCCAGGCGTCCCAAACGGCGATGTTCCATGCTCTTCCCCTTCTCTCGCTCTCCGACCCTATGTTACCCGCTCCCCGCCGTTACACGCAGCGTCACCACCTCGAAGGGCCTGACGTCCAGAAGAACGTCGTCCCCGCCCACCTCCGGTTCTCCGGACCCGGGATCTTCCAGGAGGTTGGTCCTCTCGACGCCCCGGAGACCGCCCGGAAACGTCAGGCGGCACCGGCCACGCGCGCCGTGGGGCTCGTAGAGGCGCAGGATGTGTCCCCGCCCGTCCTCCGCCACCTTGAGTCCCCCGAGCGCAAGCTCCACACCCTCGGCCCGCGCGAAGGAGAACTCCGGCGGCAACTCTCCGCCGCCGCCCTGGACCGGAACGAGGGGGCTGTTAAGGGCGAAGGCCTCCCGCGCCACGCCAGCCGAGGTCCAATCTCCGGGGTGCGGGAAGAGGGCGTAGGTGAAGTGGTGCTCGCCCTCGTCGGCGAGGGGGTCCGGGTAGAGCGGGCCGCGGACGAGGCTGATGCCGAGCACGTTGCCCCTGGCGCTGTGGCCGTACTTGCCGTCGTTCATCAGGGCGACGCCGTAGCCCGGCTCGGAGAGGTCCAAGAAGCGGTGGGCCGAGGTCTCGAAGCGCGCGGCGTCCCATTCGGTGTTCTCGTGCGTCGGGCGGCGCTGGGCCCCGAACATCGTCTCGCAGGTGACCTCGTGCGACCGGACGTTCAGCGGGAAGAGCGTCCGGAGCAGGACCCGCCGCTCGTGCCAATCCACGTGCGTCTCCACGTCGAGGCGCCGGGAGCCCGAGAGGAGGCGGTAGGTCTGGAAGATCCCGGAGTCGCGCCACCGGCGCCGCACGCGCACGGCGGCCCGCAGCGGCCCCCGCTCGACAACCTCGACGCCCTCGACCGAGGAGATCTCCTCTCCCTCCCGCTCGTAGCCCTCGTCCACGTCCCAGGCCTCCCAGTTGCGGGGCCTGTCCGTGTAGGCCCACAGCTGGTTGGCGCGGCCGGCCAGGACCTCCCGTCCGACCTCCTTGTCGTAGACGTGGTGGAGTGTTCCGTCGGCCCCGATCTCCACGCGCAAGAGATCGTTCTCGAGCACGACGCGCCCATCCGCCTCCTCGACCCGGATACCAGGCTCGCCCTCGCCCGGGGCATCTCCCTCGCCGCCGGCTTGCAGGGCGGTCCAGCCGAGGGGAGGGACCTCGCGTTCGGGGGCGTGGACCAGCAGGTCGCCGCCCTCCGTCTCCTGGTTCGGCAGCGGGTTGCCTTCGGCGTCGGCGATGCCGACGGCCTTGGACCACTTGTCTCTGGTGAGCAACGCCGAGAGCGGGCGCCCGTTCAGGGAGGCGTTGGCGAGGAGCAGGGTCGGGCCGACCGTGTCGGCCTGGGAGAAGGCCCCGTCGCGCAGGTTCTCGGCGGTCTTTACGGCGTCTTCGAGCTCGCGGTGGGTGACCTTGTAGACCTCGGGGATCGAGGTTCCCGGCAGGATGTCGTGGAACTGGTTGAGAAGGAGGGTCTTCCAGGTGGCCTCGAGTGCGTCGGCCGGATAC
>JACDFX010000471.1 GCA_013815575.1 Rubrobacter sp. | reverse complement strand
CATCATCGGGGGAGAGGCGCAGACGACGACGGAGACGGTGGTCGCCGGGGTCCCCATTAAGCTCCCGATGGTGGACGTCCACACGGTGAGCGCCGGCGGCGGCTCGGTAGCCTGGGCGGACGCCGGTGGCGCCCTGCGGGTCGGCCCCCACTCGGCCGGCGCGGAGCCGGGCCCCGCGGGCTACGGCAAGGGCGGCGGGGAGCCGACCGTCACCGACGCCAACCTCTCCCTCGGCTACCTCGCGGACGGAACGCGGCTCGGCGGCGAGGTCGTGCTGGACCGCGAACCCTCGGAAAAAGCGCTCTCCTCTCTGGGCGAAAGACTCGGCCTCAACGCTGAAGAGGCGGCCCTCGGCATCGTGCGGGTGGCGAACGCGGAGATGGTGCGGGCCCTGCGCGTCATAAGCGTGGAGCGCGGCCTGGACCCCAGGGAGTTCGCCCTGCTCGCCTTCGGCGGGGCCGGCGGGATGCACGCCTGCTCTCTGGCCGAGGAGCTCGGCATGAAGACCGTCCTCGTCCCCCGCGCCGGCGGCGTCCTGAGCGCCCTCGGCCTCGCCATAAGCGACCTTCGTCGCGACTACGTCCGCCCCTACCTCCTCCCCTTGAAAGAGGTGGACGCGGAAGCGTTCGAGGCCCGCTACGGTGAGATGGAGGCCGCCGCGGCGGAGGACCTCGACGGCCCCGAACACCGCCGCCGGGCGGACCTGCGCTACGGGGGCCAGTCCTTCGAGCTGACGGTGGATGCGAACGCCCCGGAGGAGTTGGAGACCCGGTTCCACGCGGCGCACGAGGGCCGCTACGGCTACAGGATGGAGGACGAGCCCGTCGAGCTGGTGAACCTGCGCCTCGTCGCGACCATCGCGGTAGAGAAACCGGCGCTGGACGAGCCGGGTCCGTCCGGTGAGGCGACGGCCGGGCGTCGTGCGGCCGGGCGTCGTGCGGCCAACTTTGACGGGGAGTGGCGGGAGGTGCCGGTCTTCGACCGGGAGAGGATGGGCAAAGGTTCCGAGGTGGAGGGACCGGCCATAGTCGAGTTCAAGGAGTCCACGTGCGTCGTGCGACCGGGATGGAGGGGCGCCGTGGACGGTGTCGGGAACCTCGTTTTGGAGAGGGAAGATGAATAGCCGGCTGGACCCGGTGACCCTGTCCGTGCTGGCGAGCGCGCTTTCGGGGATAGCGGAGGAGATGGGGGCGGTCCTGATCCGTGGCGCCTACTCCTCGAACATCAAGGAGCGCCGCGACTGCTCCACCGCCCTCTTCGACGCCCGCGGCAACATGGTCGCCCAGGCAGAGCACATCCCCGTCCACCTCGGCGCCATGCCGGAAGCGGTAAGGGCCGTCATGGACCGGAACCCCGAGCCGGGCGACGTTTTCGCCATAAACGACCCGTACTCCGGCGGCACGCACCTGCCGGACATCACCCTCGTCTCACCCGTCGTCCCGGGCGAAGCCGGCGACATCGTCGGCTACGCGGTGACGCGGGCGCACCACTCGGACGTGGGCGGGATGCGGCCCGGCTCGATGCCTTCGGACTCGCGCGAGATCTTCCAGGAGGGTCTCATCATCCCCCCGGTCCGCCTCGTCAAGGGCGGCGAGTACGTCGCCGACGTTCTCGACCTGCTCCTCGCCAACGTCCGGACCCCGGGGCTGAGACGCGGCGACCTCCGCGCCCAGATCGCCGCGAACGACATAGCCGAAGGGAGGGTAGAAGACCTCATCGAACGCCGCGGCAAAGAGACGGTCCTCGCCGCCTTCGAGGAGGTCGTCCTCTACGCCGAAAAACGCGCCCGCGAGGCCATCCGCGAGCTTCCCGACGGCGAGCACTCCGCCGAGGACTTCATGGAGGGCGACGGCTCCACCGACGAGGACATCCCGATAAGGGCCTCCGTCAAGATAGACGGCGACGAGATGACCGTGGACTTCGCCGGCACCTCCCCCGCCGTGCGCGGCAACATCAACTGCCCGCTCCCCGTCACCCGCTCGGCCTGCTTCTTCGCCCTGCGCGTCCTCCTGCCCAAAGACGTTCCGGCCAACGCCGGCACCTACGCCCCACTCTCCATAGAAGCCCCGGAGGGCAGCCTGGTCAACGCGACGTACCCGTCCGCGGTCGTCGCGGGCAACGTCGAGACCTCCAACCGCATCGCCGACACCGTGCTCGCCGCCCTCTCCGGTTTCGCCCCCGACGACATACCGGCCCAGGGCCAGGGCACGATGAACAACACCATCATCGGCGGCTCCGGCGGGGCCAGCAATTGGACCTACTACGAGACCATCGGCGGCGGCCAGGGCGCCTCCTCCCGGGGGCCCGGCCCCTCAGGCGTCCACGTCGGCATGTCCAACACCCTCAACACCCCCGTCGAGGCCTTCGAGCTGGAGTACCCTATGCGCGTGACACGCTACGAGCTCCTCTACGGCTCCGGCGGAGCCGGGGAGCACCGCGGCGGCGACGGCGTCGTCCGATCCATAAAGGTCCTCGAACCCGCCAGCCTCTCCCTCCTGACCGACCGC
>JACDFX010000090.1 GCA_013815575.1 Rubrobacter sp. | reverse complement strand
CCTGGCGTCCTGGATCGCCCGCCACACCTTCCACGGCGAGGCCGGCATGTCTATGTGGGTGACGCCGAGGTGGCCGAGGGCGTCGATCACGGCGTTTATCACGGCCGGTTGGGCGGCTATCGCGCCAGACTCGCCGATGCCTTTTACGCCCATCGGGTTCGTGGGCGATGGGGTTTCGGTGCGGTCCAGGATCATGTTCGGTATCTCCGGCGCGCCGGGGATCATGTAGTCCATCATGGTCCCCGTGCGGAGGTTGCCCTCGGCGTCGTAGACCGCCTCTTCGTAGAGGGCCTGCGCTATGCCCTGGGCGATGCCGCCGTGGAGCTGCCCGTCCACGATGGCCGGGTTGACCACCGGCCCGCAGTCGTCGACCGCGACGTACTTCGGGATGGTGACCCCGCCGGTCTCGGTATCCACCTCGACGACGCAGACGTGGGTGCCGTACGGCCAGGTAAAGTTCGGCGGGTCGAAGAAGTGGCTCTCGCTCAGGACCGGCTCCATGCCCTCCGGCAGATCGCTCGCGAGGTACGCGGCGGCGGCGACGTCCCCGATGGAGACGCTCGTGCCAGGTGAGCCCGCGACGGAGAAGCGCCCGTTCTCGAACTCCATGTCGCCCTCGGCGGCCTCGAGCATGTGCGCCGCGATCTTCTTCGCCTTGTCCACGACTTTGTCGCACGCGAGGCTCAACGCCACCCCGCCGACCGCGAGGCTCCTGGAGCCGTAGGTGTCGCGGCCGTAAGGGGCAACGGCGGTGTCGCCGTGCAGGACCTCGATGTCGTCGATGTCGACCCCGAAGGCGTCAGCGGCGATCTGGGACCACGAGGTAACGTGGCCCTGGCCGTGGGGGGAGGTGCCCGTAACGACCTCGACCTTGCCGCTGGCGAACATCCGGACGGAGGCGGCCTCCCAGCCGCCGCTCTGCAGGCGGACGCCGGCCGCGACCTTCGAGGGCGAGAGGCCGCCGCTCTCGGTAAAGTTGCCGATGCCGACGCCCAACTGCTTTACGTCTCCCGCCTCGCGGCGGCGGCGTTGTTCGGCGCGCAGCTCATCGTAGCCGGCGAGATCCAGGGCCTTTCTCATGCAGGTCTCGTAGTCGCCGGAGTCGTACATCACACCGGCCGGGGTGGTCGTCGGTTCGTCGAACGGGGGGATCAGGTTCTTTATGCGAAGCTCGGCCGGGTCCATGTTCAGTTCGCGCGCCAAGTCGTCCATGATGCGCTCGTGGGCGTAGGCGGCCTCCGAGCGGCCGGCCCCGCGGTAGGCGTCCGTGGGCGTCAAGTTCGTGAAGACCCCGGTGCATTCGAAGGAGTAAGCGTCGAAGGTGTAGAGGCCAGGGTAGGTGAAGGAGCCGAAGATGGCGATGCCGGGCGTCAGGAGCTGCAGGTAGGCGCCCATGTCCGCGAGCAGTTTGACCTTCATGCCAAGGATCTTGCCGTCGCGCTTCGCGGCGAGCTGGATGTACTGGACCTGCCCGCGGCCGTGGGTGCTCGCCAGGTGGTTCTCCGAGCGGTCCTCTACCCACTTGACGGGTGTTTTGAGCCTGCGGGCTAGCGCCAGTGCCAGGGCCTCCTCGGCGTAGACGTTCAGCTTGCCGCCGAACCCGCCGCCCACGTCTGGGGCGACCACGCGCAGCTTCGTGTCCGAGACGCCGCACACGAGGGCGAGGATGTCCTTGACGAAGTGCGGGACCTGGGTCGAGGAGTAGACCGTGAGGGCGCCGGTCGCGGGCTCGGGGTTGACGACCACGGCGCGGGGCTCGATGGCGCTTGGGATCAGGCGCTGCTGGATGTACCGGCCACTAACGACCACGTCAGCCTCTTCGAAGGCCTTGTCTATGTCCCCGGTCCCGAGCGGCCACGTGTAGCACTCGTTCGTGCCGAACTCCTCGTGGACGAGCGGGGATCCCTCCTCGAGGGCCGCCTCAACGTCCACCACCACCGGCAACACCTCGTACTCGACGTCTATGAACTCAAGAGCATCCTGCGCCTTGTAGCGGTCGGTCGCCACGACCACCGCCACCCCGTCGCCCGCATGGTTGACCTCGCCGCGGGCGAGGGGCCAGTGGTCCGGGATCTTGATGTCTTCGGTCACCGGCCAGCCCGTCGGGATGCCGATGGCCCACTCCTCCGCCAGGTCCTCGCCGGTAAAGACCGCGACGACGCCGGGCCGTTCCCTCGCGGCGGAGACGTCCACGGACAGGAGCTTCGCGTGGGCGTGGGGGCTGCGCAGCAGCGCGAAGTGGAGCATCCCGGGCAGGTGGATGTCGTCCGTAAAGCCGGCGTGCCCGGTGAGAAGCGCCGGGTCTTCCTTGCGCAACACACTGCTCCCCATGTACCGCCTGGCCGTCTCCGTCATGCCGCGCCTCCTATTTCGTCCTTCGGGTCGCCCGGGCTACTCCATCTCCAAGAGATCCTGGCCCGCGTCCACGGCGCTCTCGTTCTCGACCAGAAACTTCGAGACGGTGCCGCCCTCCTCGGCCTTGACCTCGTGGAAGGACTTCATCACCTCGATCAGGCCGACGGTGTCCCCCGCCGAAACGGAATCGCCCTCTTCCACGTAGAAGTCGCTTTCCGGGTCCGGGCGCCGGTAGAAAGTGCCGGGCATCTGCGCTCTTACGGTCTTCGCCAAGTCTTGCTCCTCCTGCCAGGTGGCCTGCTACGAAACCTTCTCTTCGGACCTTCCGAGGGGCCGCACCTCGACCTCGTTCTCCCCCAGCTTACGCACTATCGTCTCGGCCAGCTTCACGACGCCAGGGGTGTCACTGTGGACGCAGACGGAGTCGCACCTGACCTCCACCTCGCCGCCGCCCTCGGTCGCGACCCTGCCCTCCTTCACGGCCCGGACGACCCTCCCGGCCATCTCCTCGGGGTCGAGTTCGCCGGCGAGCTTGCGGGTAAAGACGATCTGGCCCTCGTCGTTGTACGCCCGGTCGGCGAAGAACTCCGCCGCCACCGGCTGCCCCATCTCCCCGGCGAGCCTGTAGGTGACCGAGGATTCCATACAGAAAAGGACGAGGCCGGGATCTACCTGTTGTATAGCTTCAATGATCGCGCGCGAGAGCGCCTCGTCGCGGGCCGCGACCATGTACAGCGCGCCGTGCGGCTTGACGTGCTGCACCCCCATCCCGTAGAGGCGGGCGAACTCGCGCAAGGCGCCGAGCTGGTAGACGAGCTCGTCCCGAAGCTCCTCTGGCGGGGCCTGGATCTCCCTCCTCCCGAACCCCACGAGGTCCCGATACCCACTATGCACCCCCACAGCTACCCCGTGCTCCTTCGCAAGCGCCACGGTCTTCCTCATAACGTGCGGGTCCCCCGCGTGAAACCCCCCCGCCACGTTCGCCGACGAGATAAACCGCATCAACTCCTCGTCCGCCCCAAAACTGTAAGGCCCGAAGCTCTCGCCCATGTCGCAATTAAAGTCGATGTACAAGGTGCCTCCCTTCGGTCAGCGGGTCTCAGGCCAGTGCGTCCCTTATCTCGGCCAGTCTCTTGCGACGATCCTCGCGGGCTTCTAGCGCTTCTTGCAGCCCTATCGAGCGGAAGCGGGTCTTGTCGTTGGTCTTTGATTGGGCCAGGCGGTCGCGGTCGGCGCTTATTACGGTGCCGATGGTGGCGTAGCCGCCGCCGGTTACGGCGTCGTTCATGAGGACTATGGGCTCGACGCCGCCGGGGACCTGGATGGAACCGATCGGATACCCGAAATCCACGACGTTGGCCGGGTCGCTGCCGGCGCCCGCCGGCTGCTCGCGCTCCACGAACCCTAGCTCGCCACCCCGGTAACGGTAGCCGACGCGGTCGGCATCAGGGGTAACCGTCCACTCTACGTTTAGGAACTCCTTCATGCTCTCTTCCGTAAGCCGGTAGCTGGCGAGGCCGATGATGACCCGCAACTCGGTCTCTTTCGTGTAGGTGGGGATGTGGCGGTCCTCGACTCGTTTGCCGATCTGGGCTTCGCCGTTTCGGGCCTCGCCGAGCTGAAGTTCGTCGCCTTCCTGGAGGGCGCGGCCTTCGTGGCCGCCGAGCCCGATCAGGGTATAAGTCGAGCGGCTGTGCATGAAGACGGGTGCGTCTATTCCGCCGGCGACGGCCAGGTAAGACCTCGCGCCGTTCTTGAGGTAGTCGAAGGAGAGGACGTCGCCTTCACTAACTTGCAACGTCTCCCAGGTCGGGGCCTCTTCGCCGTTTATCTTGGATGGCATCTCGGCTCCGGTGACGGCTATAACGGCGTCCTCGGTAAACTCAAGCTCGGGACCGAAGTAGGTGATCTCGAGCCCGGCGGCGCCGTCGTCGTTGCCAACGAGGTAGTTGCCAACCTGGTAGGAAAACACGTCCATCGCCCCCGAAGGCGGCATCCCGATGGCGTACTCGCCGAAGCGGCCGGTGTCCTGGACGGTGGTGAGGAGCCCGGGGCTCTTGACCCTAATCGCCATAGAGCACCCCCAGGATCTCCTTGTTGTACGCGTGCGGATCTTCGAGCGCCCGATCCGCGTGAAAGGTGAAGTCCTTTTTCCTGTACTCGAACGAACCGTCCTCCACGCTCGCCCGGATCTCGTCGAACTCCTCCCGGTCCACCCCGCGGTAATTCCACACGTCCCCGGGCTTCGGAAAGACTATGGAGTCCTCGAAATCCGTCAACCTCTGCTTCACGTCCAGCACCGGTGCCGGGGCGAGGCCATAGAGTTGGTAGCCGCCGGCGCCCTGGACGGAGTAGACGACGGCGAACCCGCCGCCGAAGCCGAAGGCCCGCTCGGGGGTGAAGGTGCGGGGCCTGACGTATTTCGGGACCTCGACCTGCTCCTCGGGCGGGACCAGCTGGTAGCACCAGGGGAGGCCCGGCACGAACCCGATCATGGTGATGAGCCATGGTGAGCCGAGCAGGGCGGCTATAAAGTCGTCCTTGGAGTCGTAGCCGTTTATGCGGGCCGAGTACTCGAGGTCCGTCGCGTCCGGGTCCTGGTGGCGGTCCCGGAAGCGCATCAGGGCCTCGTGCGTCCACGGGTCCTCCATCATCACCGGCACGTCCACGACGCGCGTCTGGAGTTCGTAGCCCTTCACGTCGCCGACCTCTTCGTCTATCTCCTTGAGGCGTGAGATCAGGCCGTCCGGGTGCAGCACGTCCGGGTCGATGCGGACCATGTAGGAGGCGTTGGACGGGCAGATGTCCATCACGCCCTCCACGTTCTCCTCCCTGAGCCTGTTCGTGATCGCCATGGCCCTGAAGTTCACCTTGAGGCTCATGGCCTCGGCGAGTTCCACGAAGACGAACTCGTCCCCGCCGTAGGTGTAGCGCGCCTCCGGAAGCCCGGTCTCGACGTTGGCGTTCATGTGCTGACACTCACCTTTCACCTTGTAAGAGTGCTCGAATAGTACCTACGGGGGATTTTTTGGTCAAACAGTGCTAAAAGGTTGCCGTAAACCTCGAAGACGAAAAGGAGAAGGAGTTGAACGTAGCCGTGATGACCCGGGTGGCGCTCATGGCCGCCTTCACCGCCGTGGCGGCCCAGATCGCCATCCCGCTCGAGCCGGTCCCGTTTACCCTGCAGGTGCTGGCCGTCGTTCTCACGGGCCTGCTGCTGGGTCCGCGCTACGGTGCCCTGGCGATGGGGATCTACCTCCTCGTTGGGGCGATAGGCGTCCCGGTCTTCGCCGGGTTCAAGGGCGGGCTCGGCATCGTCTTCGGCGACACGGGGGGATACCTGCTCGCCTACCCCCTGGCCGCCGCACTCGCCGGTCTCGCCGCCGGGGCTACGGCGAATGCGCCTCGTCGCCAGGCGCTCGTCGTGGGGTTTCTGTGGGGCAGCGCGGCACTCGCCGTGATCTACGCACTTGGTGCAACGTGGCTTGCGGTGCTCGCCGGCCTCTCCCCCGGCGCGGCCCTGGCCGCGGGCGTGCTGCCGTTCGTGGTCTTCGACCTGATCAAGGTCGGCCTGGCAACCCTCGTCGCCGTCGCCGTCGCCCCGGCCATCGCCACCTCACGGGCCTGAAGGGGTCCGAGGTTCGCGGCGGGGCCAGGATGACGGCTTTATTTGGAGGAGGCTGATTCGTGTTCCAAAAGGTTCTGGTCGCCAATCGGGGGGAGATCGCGCTTCGCGTCGTCCGCGCCTGCCAGGAGATCGGCGTCCCGGCGGTCGCCGTCTACTCGGACGCCGACGAGACGGCCCTTCACGTCCGCCATGCCGACGAGTCGGTCAACATCGGCCCGCCGGCGGCGGGTAAGAGCTACCTGAACGCGCAGCGCCTGATCGAAGCGGCAAAGGAGACGGGCGCCGATGCGATCCACCCCGGGTACGGCTTTCTCGCCGAGAACGCCGCCTTCGCGAAGGCGGTCACGGACGCCGGAATAAAGTTCATCGGCCCATCGGCCGAAGCCATCGAGAAACTGGGCGACAAGTCCGCCGCCCGGCGGCTGGCCGTCGAGGCCAAAGTTCCCGTCGTGCCTGGCTCGGACAACGTCTCATCGGCGGACGAGGCCGTGGCCACCGTGGAGGAGATCGGGTATCCCGTCATGATCAAGGCGGCGGCCGGCGGCGGGGGCCGAGGCATTCGGGTGGCCCAGAACGAGGAGGAGTTGCGCGAGGCCGTACAGGCGGCGAAGCGCGAGGCCCAGTCCGCCTTCGGGGACGGCACACTCTACCTGGAGAAGTTTCTCGCCGGCCCGCGCCACGTGGAGGTCCAGGTCATGGCGGACGAGGAGGGCAATGCCATCCACCTCTACGAGCGCGAGTGCTCGATGCAGCGCCGCCGCCAGAAGGTGCTGGAGGAGTCCCCGTCTCCCGGCATAAACCCCGAAATGCGGGAGAAAATGTGCGAGGCGGCCGTCCGGTTGGCCCGCGAGGCGGGCTACGCCAACGCCGGGACGGTCGAGTTCCTGGTCGAGGGGGACGAATTCTACTTTATAGAGA
>JACDFX010000007.1 GCA_013815575.1 Rubrobacter sp. | reverse complement strand
GTCCGCGCGGCCCGCCGCGCGGCTTCACGACCGGTGGCGCGCGCGTGGGCGAGTAGCTCGTCGAGCGTCCCGTCGCCCGTGATACCACCGGTCACCAGCACGTCTTCTGGGAGCTTCGAGGAGAAGAAGCGGGCCGCCCGCTCGTCATAGACCGGTCGGTCGCCGGACATGTTCGCGAGCGAGGTTGGTGCGGTCCAGCCGACGGCCGTGACGAGCAGGTCGCAGTCTATCTTCGCGCCGTCGGCGCACTCCACGGAACGCACGCCCCTGCCACCGCCGTTGACCCGGACGATGTCGCCGCCGCGGCGGGCGTCCACGACGCGCGCGACCTCGACGCCGGCGCGTTCGAGGTCTTCGACCGCCGCGTCGCCGCTCTCGTTCGCGGAGAAGACGACCGCCCGCCCTCCAGGCTTGACCGCGTGCAGATTGATCAGGCGCCGCGCTGCGGTCGAGAGGATGACCCCAGGCGTGTCGTTGCCCTCGAAGACGTAGGGGCGCTCGATCAGGCCGGGCGCAACCACCAACGTCTTCGCCCGGGCCTTGACGAGCCGCTCCACCACGTGGGGCAGGTTGCGTTGCAATACCGCGACCCAGTTGTCGTCGTAGCGCCCGTTGACCACCGAGTTGGTCATAACCTCGATGCCGGGTGTGCGGGCCACCTCACCGCGCAGATCGCGCAAGGCCGCCAACTCGGCCTCGTTTCCCCAACGCAGATGTCCGCCGAGCTCATACTCTTCCTCCACCAGCAGGACCTGCGCCCCCGCCTCGGCCGCGGCGACGGCGGAGGCCATCCCGGCGGGACCGCCGCCGGCGACGACCACGTCGGGGTGGGCGTAGCGCTTGTCGAAGTACTCGTGAGATGATTCAGGGGAGACCACGCCGCCCGCGGAGAAGCGCCGCAGGACCCTCCGGTAGATGGGCCATAGCCGTCGCGGTTTGATGAAGGTCTTGTAGTAGAAACCGGCGGAGAGAAAGCGGCCGAAGGCCCCATTGGCCGACTTCGCGTCGAAGCGCAACGAAGGCCAGACGGCCTGGGGGCTAACGACCATGCCCGGCTCCACGCGGCGGTGCGCGCCCCGGACGTTCGGCTCGTCGCCGACCTGCACCATGCAGCCGGGGTCCAGGAAGCTCGCGGTCAGGAGCCCGCGGGGGCGATGGTACTTGAAGCTGCGGGAGAAGATCCGCTCGCCGCAAGCGGCGAGCGCCGAGACGATGGTGTCCCCCTCGTACGCCGGGTACGCCTCACCGTTCCACGTAAACCTGAACCTCCGTCCGCGGTCGATCACCTCGCCCGGTTGGAGGTCGAGGCGCATGGACATGGAGTTCCTGGCGATTGTCGGCACCGCCTGCGTCAATAGGTCGCACCCCCGCTGTCGTTCGCGACGTTCCCGCCGGTGGCCCGCTCGTCTTCCCTATCGCGCAGTTGCGCGGCGGGCAACCGTGAGGTCCGCACTTCGTTTGTCACCGTGTGCCGCTCGACGACGAAGTGCTGCCTGCAACCGGCGCGGTGGAACCAGGTCTCCGTCGTCCAGCCCGCCGGGTTGGCCCGCACGTAGAGGAAAGCCCTCCATTCTTCGGCATTGGTCGCGTTCGGGTCGGGGCGCGTCGAAAGCTCGCCGACGTAACGGAACTCCGAAACGTTACGAGATCCGCAGTACGGGCAGGGCAGCAGGATCACGCCTCACCCCCGACCATGCGCTCAATGCCCAACGGCTGCGGCTCCCTTCTCGCCCATCAGGTCACCCTTTGCGAACCGGTCGAGGCCGAAGGGGGCGATGAGCTCCGGCGTCTTGCCTGTGGCGATGAGCTCGGCCATCGTCTCGCCCGAGACGGGGCCCGCCTTGAACCCGTAGGTGCCCCAGCCCACGTCGATCAGGAAGCCCGCCACGGGCGTCGTGCCCATGATCGGGGAGAAGTCCGGCGTCATGTCGCAAAGACCGGCCCACTGGCGGAGCACGCGCATCCTGGCCAGCGAAGGCATGAGCTCGAGCACATGGCCGGCCAGACCCTCGGTGAACTCGAGCGAACCCCGCATCGAGTAGGAGGTAAACGGGTCCACGCTGGCGCCGAAGACCAGCTCCCCCCGGTCGGTCTGGCTCACGTACACATGCAGCGTGCCGGAGACTATGACCGGGTCGAGGAAGGGCCTCACGGGTTCGGTGACAGCCGCCTGCAAGGGGAAGGTGCTGATCGGCATCTTCACGCCGGCCATGTCCGAGATCAGGGTGGACCACCCGGCCGTGCAGTTGACCACGATGGGCGTGGCGATGTCGCCGCGGCTAGTCTTGACACCCCTGACCCTGCCGCCGGCCACGTCGATGCCCGTAACCTCTGTGTTCTGGTGGATGTGAACGCCCAAGGCGTCCGCGCCGCGGGCGTAGCCCCAGACTACGGCGTCGTGGCGGATGATCCCACCCGGCGGATGATAGAGCGCCCCGAGGATCGGATATCGCACGCTCTCCGAGGTGTCCATGTAGGGGACGAGCCACTTTATCTCGTCCGGCCCGATGACCTCGGAGTCTATCCCCTCGAGTTTGTTGACCTCGGCGCGCCAGTGCATGGTGCGCAGCGAGCTGTCGTTGTGGGCGAGGGTGAGGTGTCCGCGCTGGGCGAACATCGCGTTGAAGTTCAAATCCGCAGACAACGTCTCGTAGAGCTTGACGGAGCGGTCGTAGAAGCGCACGCCCTCGGGCGTGAGGTAGTTCGAGCGGATGATCGCGGTGTTGCGCCCCGACCCACCGCTGCCGATGTAGCCCTTGTCGAGGACAGCCACGCTGGTGATGCCGTGCTCCCTGGCAAGGTAGTAAGCGGTGGCCAGGCCGTGCACGCCGCCCCCGACTATAACGACGTCGTAGCTGGGCCTGAGGTCGTGCGCGTGCCAGGCCCGCGGCCAATCCGATCCCGAGAGGCCGTGGCGGACGAGGTCCAACGCCGAGTACCGGGCGGGCTTGCGGTAACCGTTCGCCCGGTGGCCGTTCTCTGAGCCGTTGCGGTTATTGAACATCCTCACCCGATTTATCTCCTGGCCCGCACGTAGCCGTCGGCGCCGGTCGAGAACAAGGAGGAGAGAGGGGTCGACCTAGCCATCATTGCGGCGTGCCCACCGCGCTGTCAGCCTGTTCAAAATTGAGTATCTTTCGCCTCCACTTTTCCGTGCTCTCCACCTGGTTGAAAGTGTAGATATGAAACCCCGCGATGTTGTAATTCTGGTCTCCAACGTACGGGGCCAACTCTTTGACCAACTCGTCGGGACTGTAGCCACCGGGTTTCAGAAATCTCGTCACCAGGTTGGTGTGTTTGGTGAGGAATCGCGCCGAGTCGCCCACGCCGATCTTCAGCGAGATCTGCAACAGCTTCTTCCGCTCCACTACGCCTGGTAGCCCGATGTAGACGGGCAGCCCTATTCCCTGTTGCCGGATGTCGGCGACCCAGTCCAGGATCGCGCCGAGATCGAAGCACATCTGGCTGACGACGTAGGTGGCGAAAGGCCGCTTATCCAGGAGCGCCTGACGGAGGATCCCATCGTCGATGATGGGATGGCCTTCGGGATACCCGCCTACGCCGACGTGCTCGAAGTCGTGCCCCGAATCCGCCATCGCGGAGAGCAGCTCGAAAGCGCCCGAAAACGGGCCGACCGGCTTTCTCGCGTCGCCCCCGATAACGAAGACTTCCCTCACTTTCAGGTCGTCCAGCCGTCGCACTATCGCTTCCAGATGCGTCCTATCGGCCACGAGTCGTGCCGCGATGTGCGGCACGATCCGGAAACCCCTCTCCAGTAATTCCTCACCGAGCAGCAGGGTGCTCTTGATGCCCTGCGTCGGCGAACAGGTTACGGTGACTTTCGCGCCTTCTGGAAGGTGAGCCGCCCGCTCCCTCGCTCCCTCCATCGGTATCAGCTCGAACCTGGGTTGCGCCAGCGCTTCGACCAGAGCTTCGTTTCTTACGTCGCTCATCTCGACGGTTCCTGTAGAAGTTTGACGGGCCCGTGCCTGACCCCGGCGAAACTCCGACTCAGTATGATTTGGTCGTCTCCCTTCTCAGATCCGTCTTGGGAGTCTGCTTCCTCGGATCTATGAAGGGCCTCTCCACGACCCTGGCCGCGACATCACCGACGTTGGACCTGACCGTGAGTTCGGTTCCAAGGTCGGCGTGCTCGATGGGCACCAGGGCGAACCCTATGTTCTTTTTCAGTCGGGGGGACCAGAACGCCGAGGAGACCTGCCCGATCTGCGAGCCGTCCTGGACGACCTGCAGGTAGTCCTCTATGTACCCTACCAGCGGATCGCCCTCGATCTCGACCCCGACCACCTTGCGGCTGACCCCCTCGTCCGCGACACGCTTTAAGGCCTCTTTACCGATGAAGTCGGCCTCCTGGTCCAACTCCACCGTGTACTCCAACCCTACCTCGTAGGGGTTCAGGAACGCGTAATCGCTGTAGAAGTTGTTGTCCAGCGCTATGTCGGAGCCGTAGCTGAGGATACCGGCTTCCACGCGCCGGATCTGGCACGGCCCGATTACCGCGAGGTTGTGGGGCTTGCCTGCCTCGAGCACCGTGTCCCAAAACTTCATGCCATACTGGCTGGCGTTCCTGAGGTAGATCTCGTACCCTACCTCGCCTGTGTAGCCGGTCCGCGACACGACGACGTCCATACCGTCGAGCTCGTACTCGGCCATCCAGTAGTACTTGATGTCCAGGACCTTCTCGCCGAAGAGGTCGACCATGAGGTCCCTGGACTTCGGCCCCTGAATCTGGACCGGCGCCACGTCGGGCTCCCGAATCTGCACGTCCAGATCCAGAACGCTTGCTATGCCCTTGGCCCACAACAGCACGTCTCCATCCGCCACGGACAACCAGAAGTGGTTCGCTCCCAGACGCAGCAACACAGGGTTGTTGATGATGCCGCCGTCGACGTCGGTGTTGAGCGCGAACTTGCACTGCGTGACCTCACACTTCGTCAGGTCGCGCGGGGTTAGCATGTTGGTGAAAGTGAAAGCGTCGGAGCCGGTGATCTCGACCTGCCGCTCCACGGCTACGTCCCACATGGTGACGTCGTTGACGAGCTTCCAGTACTCGGAAATCATGTCGTCGTAGTGCCTGGGATGGTACTGGCGATTGCAGACCGTGTAGGACTGGACGCCGTGGCGCTGGTGGGCGTAGAAGTAGGGAGACTTGCGGATCCGTGTGTACATGTGGATCCTTGGGGTGTCGTAGGGTATGCGCAAGAGAACTCCTCCTCACCGGGACTCCTGTGACCGGTAACCGTCTTTCTAGGTGCGTTTCTTCAGAATCTTCAGCCTAGCCCCCTGTTCTTTTCTCTTCACGCTCAGGAATGTATCATGCGCCAAACTTAAACGCAACCATGGTTGCTGTATACGCATCTCTTTAACGCTTGGTGTGAATTACCTGTAAGGAATTTGAGAGGAAGGTGTCCACGAACTAATACTACAGTTGTAATTCATGCCAGCAGCACGCCTCTGCGCTTGTAGTAGCAGCGCCTGGCTACGGCCTGATGGTGACGACGTCACACCGACCACGAGAGCACTTCCCTCCAACACGGTTCTGAGGCCCGGGGGGTTCCCCCCGGGCTTTTCTGTGCCCTCCCGAAACCCTCGGGCGACGGGACGGAGATCGTGATAGTTTGGGGTCACGTCAGGAAAGGAGGACCCGCCACCGTGTACCTGTCCCGCCACCGTACCGCCGGCGGCCCCCGCTGGGCACTGGACGGACACTACCTGCCCGAGGACTTCGCGCTGGGCCGGCTGCTCGAAAGTCCGGCGTCAGAGGCCGCGGACGCCCTGAAAGACCTGCGCACGGGGGGCTCCGCAGAAGAAGATCCCCTGCTGCCCCCGGTCGAGCCGTACCAGGAGGTCTGGGCGAGCGGCGTAACCTACCTGCAGAGCCGGGAGGCCCGCGAGCTGGAGTCGGCCGATGCGGATGCCTACGCAAGGGTCTACGACGCCGAACGGCCGGAACTCTTCTTCAAGGCGCACGGCTGGCGGGTCGTCGGCAACGGGGACGGCGTGCGCGTCCGGCGGGACAGCCGCTGGAACGTGCCGGAGCCGGAGCTCGTGCTCGTCCTGAACAGCCGGATGGAGATCGTCGGCTTTACCGCCGGCAACGACGTCTCCTCGCGGGATATCGAGGGCGAAAACCCGCTCTACCTGCCGCAGGCCAAGGTCTACGACGGCTCGTGCGCCCTGGGACCCGGCATCGTGCTCACCGGCCCCGACGGTATGCGGGACCTCCCCATCCGGCTGGGCATCTCCAGGGAGGGCCACGTCGTCTTCGAGGGAGACGTCTCCACTTCCAGGATGAAGCGCTCTTTCGAGGAGCTCGCTGGGTACTTGGGCAGGGAACTCTCCCTGCCGTCGGGGGCCTTCCTGATGACGGGCACGGGTATCGTGCCCGAGGAGGAGTTCACGTTGACGCCGGGGGACCGGGTCGAGGTCTCCGTCGGGGAGCTGGTCCTTGTAAACAGCGTGGTCTCGTAGCGAGATAAGACGGCCGTAAATCGGGTAGAAAAAAGACGAGCGTCTACCAACGGAGGGTAACCATGATCGAATCCCAGACAGAAGCCCTGAACTTTATCGGCGGCGAGTGGGTCCCCGCGGACTCGGGCGAGACCTCCGAGGTGGTAAACCCCTCGAACCCCTCAGAAGTCCTCGGGACGACGCCGAAGTCGGACAGGGCCGAGACCGAACGGGCCATCGAGGCGGCCACCAAGGCGCTCCCGGGGTGGAAGGCGATGCTCCCGGCCTCCCGCGGCGCCATCCTGATGGAGGCCGCGAACATCATCGAGTCCAGGGAGGACGAGCTCGCCACGCTGATGGCCCGCGAGGCGGGCAAGCCGATGAAGGAGGCCCGCATGGAGGTCGGCCGCGCGGCGGCCATCTTCCGCTACTACGGCTCCGAAGGCTGGCGCCTGGCGGGCATCTCGCCCCCCTCGGCCCGGCCGGGCGTGACCCACAGCTCCATGAGGGAGCCGTTAGGTGTGGTCGGCCTCATAACGCCGTGGAACTTCCCGCTGGCGATACCGTCCTGGAAGATGGCCCCGGCGCTTATCTGCGGCAACGCCATAGTCATAAAGCCAGCCGCCAACGCCGCCCTAAACGCCGCCGCCCTCGTCGGCATCCTCTCGGAGGCCGGTCTCCCCGACGGCGTCGTCAACCTTGTGACCGGCCCCGGCTCCACCGTGGGCGACGCGCTGGTGACCGACCCGCGCGTCAAGGGCCTCTCCTTCACAGGCTCGACGGCGACGGGCCTCGGCATCCAGGGGCGGGCGATAGGCAAGAAGGTCCAACTTGAGATGGGCGGCAAGAACCCGTTCGTCGTCATGGAGGACGCGGACCTCGCGGACGCGGCGGCCAAGATCTCCTTTAGCGCCTTCGGCTTCGCCGGCGAGAAGTGCACCGCCGCCAGCCGCGCCATCGTAGTCGAAGAGGTCTACGACGAGTTCCTCGAAAGGCTCAAGAGCGCCACGGAGGCCATGAAGGTGGGCGACCCCATGGACGAGAGCGTGGCCGTCGGCCCCGTCGTCAACAAGAGCCAGTACGACAGTATCCTGGAGGCGCTCGAGACGGCTAAGGGCGAAGGAAGGGTCGTTATCGAAGGCGGGGCGACGGGTTCGGAGGACGAGGGCTACTTCATCTCCCCGGCCATCATCGCGGACGTAGACAACTCCAGTGTGACGGCGCAGGAGGAGATCTTCGGCCCCGTGCTGGCGGTCATAAAGGCCCGCGACTTCGACCACGCCGTGGAGCTCGCCAACGACACCCGGTACGGCCTGACCGCCGGCATAGCCACGAAGTCTCTGCGCTACGCCCACGAGTTCATGGCCCGCTCGGAGACGGGACTTGTGAACGTGAACCTGCCGACGGCTGGCCTGGAGTTCCAGGTGCCGTTTGGAGGCAACAAGGAGTCGGGGGTCGGCGGTCGGGAGCAGGGCCCGGCGGCCCTGGACTTCTACTCCGCGTGGAAGACCGTCTCCGTCCTGCCGCTATAGGAGGATCGTGAAGGCGACCGGTTTCACCCACGTCAGCATCGGCGCCAGGGATCTGGAGGAGTCGGCCCGGTTCTACAAGGACTTCTTCGGCATGGACGAGATCCCCTCCCCGGACTTCTCAGGCCCGGTGCGCTGGCTGCGGGTCGGCGACTTGCAGCTTCACCTCTTCCACGACGAGGAGCCGGCCCCCGTGGGGCACCACTTCGCCGTCGACGTTGACGACTTCGAGGAGGCGTTCAGGAAGGCCGGGGAGACCGGCGCCCGCGTGGAGAGCGGCAACTACTCGACCGTCAGGGAGCTGCCTGGCGGGGCGGTGCAGATGTATTTGCGGGACCCGTCGGGCAATCTGGTCGAGGTCAACTGGCGGGACGTGAACACGCTCGACCGGGGGCTTATCGGGGACATCCGGAAGGTCGGCGGCCCCCCAGGCGCGGCGTTGTACATGAAGCCACGGAGGGGAGACGGGCGATGATCGACGAGGGCCTCAAGGCGTTCACCGAAGGCTCGGCGCTACCGGACAGGGCCATAAGCGTGGACGAGATCCCCTGGGTCCCGCAGGGCGAGAGGGTCTGGTTCAAGCCCCTGCGCTTCGACCTTGCCACGGGGCGTTGGATCAACCTCCTCAAGGTCCAGGGCTCCGGCAGAGTGAACCGCCACCGCCACACCGGCGGCCAGGTGATAGGCTACTGCACCAAGGGCTCCTGGCACTACCTGGAGCGCGACTGGGTCGCGAGGCCCGGCACCCTCGTCTACGAACCCCCCGGCGACATACACACCCTGGTGGTTGACGAGGGCGTCGAGGAGATGCAGACCCTCTTCATCCTCGAAGGCACCGTTCAGTACCTGGACGATTCGGACAACCTCATCTACCAGGACGACGTCTTCTCCAAGCTCGAACGCTACACGAGGTTCTGCGAGGAACAGGGCATCGAGCAGATGGAGCTCTGCTTCTAGTGGGCGTCCTCGACAACCTCATGCTGAACGGCAAGGTCGCCCTCGTCACGGGTGCGGCCCGCGGCCTCGGCCAGGGCATGGCCCTCGGCCTCGCCGAGGCCGGCGCGGACGTGATCGGCCTGGACATCGTCCCGATGGAAGAAACGGAAGACAAAGTCGCCGCCACCGGCCGCCGCTTCCACGCCATGAACAGGAACCTCCTGCAGACAAAGGCGGAGGGGGCGGCGGAGATCGTGGCCCATTGCGTGTCGGAGATGGGGCGCCTCGACATCCTCGTCAACAACGCCGGGATCATTCGGCGTGGTGCGGCCCTGGAGTTCGGCGAAGACGACTGGGAGGGCGTCATCCAGGTAAACCTCTCCGCCGCCTTCTACCTCTCCCAGGCCGCCGCCAGACGCTTCGTCGAGCAGGGGGGCGGGGGAAAGATAATCAACACGGCCTCCGTCCTCTCCTACGAGGGTGGCATCACCGTCCCCTCCTACGCCGCCTCGAAGGCCGGCATCGCGAACCTGACGCGGGCCTTGGCGAACGAGTGGGCGCCGCTTGGCATAAACGTCAACGCCGTGGCGCCCAGCTACTACACCACCGAACTGACGGGCGCCATCAGGGAGAATGAGGAGCGCTCAGCGGCGCTACTGGCGCGAATACCTGCGGGCCGGTACGGGGAGCCGGAGGATCTCAAGGGGGCGGTGGTGCTGCTCTCATCGGCGGCGGGGGACTTTATCCACGGTACCATCCTGCCGGTGGACGGGGGCTGGCTGGGACGGTAAGGGGCTCACACCTTCTCGACGTGGCGCACTCCTTCCACGCCCTGGAAATCCGGGGCCCGCGTCCGGAGCGTGGCGTCGTGTTCGCGGGCCCTGCCTCTTACATCGAGACGCCGAGAAGCCCGCGGGTGAATTGGAAGTCCGTGTTGCCCGCCTCGAAGAGCCTGGGCGTGTACTCGCGGGAGGCAACGGCCGCGACGGTCTCCAGTATCTTTTCCGTCCAACCGTTTGGGCCTTCGTCGAGAAGGGTGTCGAGGTCGTCGGCGTGTTTGCGGATGGTTTCGGGGTCTGAGGAGGCCTGGACCAGTGGGATCATGCGGTGCGCCTGCAACGGCCGCCCGGCGACGTGAGCGAGCATTAACTCCACCCCCGTCGCCCCGAGCCCCGTCGCCGTCTCGACCCAGTGGTCCGTCGGCGACTCCATGACATGAAAGCCGGACTTCTCGAAGGCCTGCCCGTAGGACAGGGTATTCTGGACCGGGTGCTCCCCGAGCACGGCGTCCAGGTAGATCTTCGAGCCGAGCACCGCCGCCGTCTCCGGGACGACGACCGTGCCGCCCGAGCCGACGACGGCGAGCGTCGTCTCGGCCAGGGCGCGGGCCGCTTCGTCAGGCAAGGGGCCGGCGGCGTGGAGACCGAGCCGCAGGGCGCCGGGTCCGGCGCCCTCGTACTCCAAATCGTCGGAGGCCTTCAGGTGCTCCGAGAACCAGGTTTCGACCTTCTGGACCACGCTCTCTATGCCGCCGTCTAGCTGGACGCTGGCCCAGCCGAATCGGTCGCGGTCGAGGCCGCGTTCGGCGAGGCGGTTCTCGAAGTAGTCGTTGTGGGTCTTCTCGCAGCCATGTTCGAGTAGGAGGGCGAGCCGGACGGTGGGGTTGGCGAGGTAGCCGAGCACGGTGCGGGAGTAGATGGCTTCGGCGGAGCCGGCGGAGACGCCGCAGCCCTCCGTGTGCGGCAGGGCGACGAAGCGGGTGACCTTGTCCCCGGCGAAGCCCCCACCCTGCTCGTTGAGGCGGTTGGCTATGCGGCGTGCGATCTGGCCCGAGCACAAACTCGTCGGCATCACCAGCCCGACCTGGTCCGTGACGGGACCACGCCGCGTCTTTATGGCCTCGAAGGAGAAGTTCACTTCCGGAACACCGGTTTTCACGGGTAGCGGCTCGCCGTCGGGCTCGGCGGCGTTCTCCAGTTTTTCCAGATTATCCGGTCCCGTCTGCTTCCAGTCGCGCCAGATGGAGACCTGGGCGTGCCCGGCCCGCTCGCCGACGGTCTTCTCGCCCGAGGCGGCGGTGATGGTCCGTTCGAACATCTCCTCGCCGAGCTCGTCCATTGGGACGCCATCGAGGTAGGCGCCGGCGTTGACATCCATGTCCTTGGAGAGGAGGTCGTAGCGGCCAGTGGTGGTGACGACTTTTATGGTCGGGACGAAGGGAAAGTTGGTGATGGAGCCGTTGCCTGTGGTGAAGAAGATCATGTTGGCCCCCGACGCGACCTGACCCGCCACGCTCTCCAGGTCGTTGCCGGGGCTGTCCATGAAGTAGAAGCCGCCACCGCGCATGGGCTCCGCGTACTCGATGACGTGGTCCACCCTCACCTCCGGGTCCTTCTTCCTCGCGGCCCCGATGGACTTTATGGAGATGTTGTAGAGCCCGCGAAAGTTGTTGCCGCCCGAAGGGTTGTCCTCCGCCGTGTGCCCGTGCCAGCCGACCCGCTCCTTGAACCGCTCGACCGCCCCGAGGAAGCGACGCGCCGTCTCGGCGCTCTTCACGTTCTTCAGGACGTAACGCTCGGCCCCGATCAGCTCGTCCGTCTCAGCCAAATTGGCCGCCCCGCCGTTCCGCACGACCTCCTTCGAGACCCACCCGACGAGCGGGTTGGCCGAGACGCCCGAGAACGCGTCCGACCCGCCGCACTGAAGTCCTATCTTGAGCTCCGAGAGCGGCTCCTCCGTGCGCCGGGCGGCGTTCACGCTCTCCATCCAGTCCATCACCCGGGCCTTGGCCCGCTCCAGGTCGGCCCGGAAGCTCCCCTCCAGGCTCATGAACTCGTGCGGGACTTCGTCCAGAGGGTAGTCGTGTTCCTCGGCGTAGCGGCGGAGCGTCCCGTTGGCAACGGCGCCCTCGTCGCCACCGTCGATGGCGAGCACCGCCCCCACGTTGGGGTTGACCATGAAGCCGCTCAAGGTGCGCAGCAGAAGATCCAGGTTGTTCGGCGTCCGGCCCTCTCCCCCCTCGGTGTGGGCGACGCAAACGATGCCATCCACGTTCTCGTAGCCGTCCGCCACGCCGTTCATCTCCCACTCAAGTGCCCGCACGAAGCCCGTGAGCCGCGAGTTGACGCCCAGCACGACGAGGTAGTTGCGCGTCCCGACGCCCCGTCCTCCGCCGCGCCGGTAGCCCATAAAGGCGCGGGGCTCGTCGTAGGGCGGCACCTGTTCACCCGGACGAAAACCCTCCTCGTCCAGGACGTAGGGTTCGAGCTCGGCGTCGCGGAAGTTGGCGGTCTCGGGCAGATCGAGGCCGGCCTTGCGGTAGCCGCCCGGGACGCGTCCCCCGCCCTGGTCCGAGGTCCCCTCAGGGTCTTCGGTGGAACGGGTAGAGGTGGGCCTGAAACGCTCGTGCAGGACGTGCAGGATCTTCTCGTTGCAAGCATAGTCTCCCGGAGCGATATCTTTCGTGGCCCACCCGAAAGGCAGCCCCCAGGAGAGGAGGTCTTCGCCCTCGGGTATCTCTTCGACGGCGAAGCGGTGGCCTTCGAGGACGGTGTGCGGCACCTCGAGCTCAGAGCCTTCGTAAGAGAAACGGGTCCCCACCTCCAGGCGGCGGGTCGCTATCGCCACGTTGTCACCGGCGGCGGGAAGCCTGCCGACCTCATCGAAGTCGAAGCGGTCTTTGTTGGGGTTCACGCTGCCTCCCATCGCTCTAGGGACTGTTCGGAGCAAGTCTACCCCAGAGTATCTTGCCGTTCCGTCCGCGGCGAGAGCCGCGATCCCCTCCGGGGTATGATGGGTCCCCGACGGTCCAAACGACCGGGGAGGACGACGTCGTGCGGCCTGGCTTGTGATGGGCGAAGGCAGGATCTCTTTCGACGGTTTCGAGACCTGGTATCGGGTCTTCGGCGACCCGGCAAGCCCTCCGGAGCGCAAGCTTCCCGTGCTGGCGCTGCACGGAGGACCCGGACTCCCGCACGACAGCCTCGAACCCCTGGCGGATCTGGCGCGAACCGGACGCCCGGTCGTGTTCTACGACCAGCTCGGCTGCGGCAACTCTACCCGTACCGCGGCTCCCAACCCGTGGAGCGTCGGGCTTTTTCTGGAGGAGCTTGCGGTAGTCCGGCGCGAACTCGGGCTCGACGCCGTCCACCTTCTAGGCCACTCGTGGGGCGGCCTCCTGGCGATGGAGCACGCGCTGGGCGGGACGGGCGGCCTCGCGAGCCTGGTCCTCGTCGGGGCCGTGGCGGGCGGAAGAACGATGCTCGATCGTCGGCAAGACTTCTACGAGAAGCTGCCACGTGAAGCGCGGAGTGCTATCCGCAAGCACGAGGCGGCGGGCACCTTCGACGACCCGGAATACGGGGAGGCCATGGATCTCTTCCACCGGCGCTACTCCTGCCGGCTCGACCCGTGGCCCGATTGGCTGAACCGGGCGTTGTCGAAGATGGACGTGGAGGCGAACGCAGCCATGTGGGGCCAACCGAACGCCCCGGTGCCCGGCCCGCTCGCCACGTGGGACCTGCGTCCACGTCTCAGAGGGATAACCGGGCCTACGCTCGTCGTCGCCGGCCGGTACGATGGCATGGCCGCGGGCCAGGAGCGGGATCTCCACGCGGGCATACCGAACTCGGAGCTCGTCCTCTTCGGGCGGAGCTCGCACTACCCGTTCGCCGAAGAACACGAGCGCTTCCTCTCCACGCTCGACGAGTTCCTCACCCGAGTAGAGGGCCAGATAAGACCCCAATCCCCGTCCGACCTTGCACGATAAATTGCCGCCGGCGGCGGATATTCGTGCGGACGAAGATTCTGCACGAAAGATAGACGGCGGGGCAGGAGGGGGGAAATAGCCCCGCCGTTATTTAGTAAGACTCGGTTACCGCGCCGATAGATACGCCACGTTGATCGGCGCGAGGGAACACGTAGATCCGCACGTCCGCCCTTTCCGCGTCTCGGCGTGGTCCCCGTCTCCAGTTTGGCCTTCACTCCGTGCTATTGTGTTGGGCCGTAACCGGGTAGTGGAGGAGGAGAGATGGAGACAAGAGCAGCGGTCGCCTTCGAGGCCGAGAAACCGTTGAGCATCGAGACTGTTGACCTGGAAGGCCCGAAGGAGGGCGAGGTCCTGGTGGAGATCAAGGCCACCGGGGTGTGCCACACGGACGCGTACACGCTCTCCGGGGCCGACCCTGAAGGGCTGTTTCCCACCGTGATGGGCCACGAGGGGGCGGGCATCGTGGTGGGCGTGGGACCCGGGGTCAAGAGCCTCAAGGAGGGGGACCACGTCATCCCGCTCTACACCCCCGAGTGCCGGGAGTGCGAGTACTGCCTCAACCCGAAGACCAACTTGTGCCAGGCCATCCGGACCACGCAGGGGCGCGGCGTAATGCCGGACGGTACGAGCCGACTCTCGCTGAACGGGGAGGAGCTCTACCATTACATGGGGACCTCGACGTTCTCCAACTACACCGTGCTGCCGGAGATCGCGGCGGCCAAGATCCGCGAGGACGCCCCCTTCGACAAGGTCTGCTACATCGGCTGCGGCGTGACGACAGGCCTCGGGGCCGTGGTCTACACGGCAGGCGTCGAGCCAGGCTCCAGCGTCGTCGTCTTCGGCCTCGGGGGCATCGGCCTGAACGTCGTGCAGGGCGCGCGCATGGTCGGGGCCGACAAGATCGTGGGCGTCGACCTCAACCCGGCCAAGAAGGCCATAGCCGAGCGGTACGGGATGACCCACTTCGTCAACCCGAGCGAGGTCGAGGGGGACCTCGTACCCTACCTCGTGGACCTGACGGGCGGCGGGGCGGACTACTCCTTCGAGTGCATCGGCAACGTCAACGTGATGCGCCAGGCTTTAGAGTGCGCCCACAAGGGCTGGGGGCAGTCGGTCATCATCGGGGTGGCGGGGACGGGGGAGGAGATCTCCACGCGCCCGTTCCAGCTCGTCACCGGCAGGACGTGGAAGGGGTCGGCCTTCGGGGGGGCCAGGGGCAGGACGGACGTTCCGAAGATCGTGGACTGGTACATGGAGGGCAAGATCGAGGTTGACTCCATGATCACCCACACCATGCCCCTCGAAGAGATCAACACGGCCTTCGACCTTATGCACAGCGGCGAGTCCATCCGCAGCGTCGTGACGTTCTAGCCGTATGACGAACATAGAGACCCACAGCGAACACGCCAGCTTCGGCGGCAAGACCGGCTTCTACAGCCACCACTCCGAGGCCTGCGACGGCGGGATGCGCTTCGCCGTCTACACGCCCCCCCAGGCCACGGAGGGGCCCGTCCCGGTCCTCTACTACCTGGCCGGCCTGACCTGCACGGAAGAGACCTTCATGATCAAGGGCGGAGCCCAACGCCACGCCGCCGAACACGGCCTGATGCTGGTCGCGCCGGACACGAGCCCGAGGGACGCCAACGTCCCCGGCGAGGACGAGGACTGGGACTTCGGCACCGGCGCCGGCTTCTACGTGGACGCCACCGAGGAGCCCTGGTCCCAACACTACAGAATGTACTCCTACCTCACGCAAGAACTGCCGCTCGTCGTCGGTGGGCACTTCCCCGCCCGGCCCGACGCCGCCGGCGTCTTCGGCCACTCCATGGGTGGCCACGGCGCCCTCGTCTGCGCCCTCAAGAACCCCGACCTTTTCCGCTCCGTCTCGGCCTTCGCCCCCATCTCCGCCCCGACCCGAGTCCCCTGGGGCGAGAAGGCCTTTACCGGCTACCTCGGGGGGGACAGGGAGGCCTGGAAGGCCTACGACGCGAGCGAAATAGTGCGCGGGCATCCATTCGCCGACGGACGGAACATCCTCGTGGACCAGGGCCTCTCCGACCAGTTCCTCGAAGAGCAACTCCTCCCCGAAGTCCTGGAGGAGGCCTGCGCCGAGTCGGGGCAGCCCCTGACCCTCAACCGCCGCGAGGGCTACGACCACTCCTACTACACCATCTCCACCTTCATGGAGGACCACATCCGACACCACGCCGCGGCCCTGGAAGGCTGACCGCCGGACACTTGCCCCCGGCCTCCCGCGTCGATGTCCAAGGGCCGCGGGACGTTTCTATCCCGGGCCCAGGGCTCCGACGCGGGAGGCGAAGCGGTCGATCTCCTCTCTTCCGTCGAGGGCGCCGAGCTCCAGGTCGTAGAGGCGCCTCTCTCCAGGGGAGAGTTGGATTAGCTCCCCGCGCTCCCTGGCGTCGAGCCGTCCCGCGGTACGGTTGGTGCTGGGCTCGACACCGACGGCGTAGGTCCCCTCGCCGAGCATCCGCCAGATGAAGTGGTAGGGGAGCTGGTCCTTCCTGTAGAGCTGGTAGAGACCGAGGCCCGCGCCCCGGTTGGCCACGCCGACCGGCACGGTTCCGTCCTCTTCCGCGGCGAGGTCGTGCTCGAAGACCCGCTCGACGTAGCCCTTTTCGGGGCCGTGGAACTTCTCGTAGCCCTCGGCCGGGTAGTCGCCGCGCGGGGAGACGCTACTGGCGGGCGCGAGGAGCTCCGCGCCATCGTCCACTACGGGCCAGCCGACGTTGACGTGGTAGAGGTACATGTGCGGCGTCGGGTCGAAGCCCGCGTTCTCGACTTCGTCGTGGATCTTGAACCTGGACTCCCCCACCCTCGCCTCGACGCGTCGACGGAGCACGAGGTTCTCGCCGAAGACCGCCGCCTGACGCACCTCGCCCTCGGCCCAGAGGACGCATTCGTCGCCACTCCACCGCTCTCCGTAGCCGACGAGCCTGGCCGGGAGGTTCGAGACGCGCCCGTGCAGGCCGTGGCCCTCGGTCTTCTTCGGCGGGTAGTGGTAGTGCTCGGCGGTGTCCTCGGCCATGGAGAGGGCGTGGTCGAGGCCCGCGGTCGTGAGCAGGCCGCCACCCCAGTTGCGCAAGAATCCCAGGCCCTCGGTCTCGGCGAACCACGGGCCCGCGAAGCCTACCGGCGAGAGCCAGCCCAGAGAGCGCCCGCCCATCTCACAGCGGCCGATATCCAGGGCGCGGTCCACGATCACGTCGAAGGCGAAGCCGGTACCG
>JACDFX010000089.1 GCA_013815575.1 Rubrobacter sp. | reverse complement strand
GAACTCAGGAGCTACGTCAAGGCCAACAAGCTCGGCCGAACCTACGTTGCCGAGACCGGCTTCAAGCTGGCCTCGGATCCCGATACGGTTCTGGCTCCCGATGCCGCCTTTATGAGCCGTGAACGCCTCGGCGGGACGCGCGAAGTAGAGGGGTACTGGCCCGGGGCGCCCAACCTAGTGGTTGAGGTCATATCTCCGAACGATCGGCATTCGGAGGTGCTAGACAAAGCACTAGCATGGCTCGAAGCCGGCTGCCGGATGGTCCTCGTGGCGGACCCGAGAAAGCGCACCATCACGGTCTACCGCTCCCGCGATGACATTCACGTCCTCATGGCGGAGGCCGGGGACGTCGTGGATGGCGCCGACGTGGTGCCTGGCTGGAAGCTGTCCCTGGCCGAGATCTTCGCGTAGTTGGGTAAGGTTTTGGACCACGAGCGTTTCATGCGGAGGGCAATAGAGGTTGCGCGCGGCAACCCCGACGCGCCGTTCGGGTGCGTCATCGCGAGCGGGGAGACCGGCGAGATCCTGGCCGAAGGCCTCAACGACGCGGAGAAGAGCCCCATCCTGCACGGCGAGACGGCGGCCGTCATGGACCTTCTGGAGAAGCGCCCGGACGTGGACCATTCTGGTCTCGTCCTCTACACGACCGCGGAGCCCTGCCCGATGTGCTCGGGCGCGATCCTCTGGAGCGGCATCCCCCAGATCGTCCTCGGCACCCGCATCGAGACGCTCAAAGGCTTCGGGCTTCCACACATAGACCTGCCGGGCGAAGAGGTCTCCGGTCGCTGCTCCTTCGGGGGCTTCGAGGTCACCTACGGCGTGCTGGAGAAGGATTGCGACGCGCTCTTCGAGGAGGTGGCGCGTCGGGCGGTCGGTTCCTAGCCCTGAACCTCCGCCGCGAAGCCGGATCTCTGGAGTAGTTCCCGGGCGCTCCCGGAGTCGCCGGAGTCGAGGGTAAGTACGAGGGCGGCGCGTTCGGTGTTCGAATGCCTCACGTAGAGGTCGAGAATGTTTATGCCGTTGGAGCCCATGAGGGTCGTGACCTCGGCGAAGACACCGGGGCGGTTCTCAACCGGGATGGCGACGTCCACGTTCTCGCCGCTCTTCTCGACCAGGATGCCGCCGAGGGCATCGTAGGCCTCGCGGGCTGCCAGGAAACGGTTCTCGATAGCCCGGCGGTCCTTGATCTCACTCCCCAACTGCGCCATCGCCCCCGCGAAGTGGGCCAAGGCTTCGCCCAGAGCCGGCGCGTTCTCCGCCAGTATGTCCGACCAGAGTCCGGGGTTGGACGCCCCGACCCGCGTCAAATCCCGAAAAGACGGCCCGGCGAAGGAGAGGGCTTCGGGCGAGATGTCCGAGGCGACTTTCAGGAGTGCCGCGGCCATGAGGTGGGGCAGGTGGGAGAGGGCGGCCATGAGCAGGTCGTGCTTCTCGGGGTCGACGGCGGTCGGGACGGCGCCGAGCTCGCGCACGAAGCCGGCGACCTCGCGGTAGTCGTCGGGGTTCGTTTTATGCGTGGTCGTGAGGAAGTAGCGGGCGCCATGGAAGAGGTCGGGTTTCGCGTTTGCGACGCCGGCGAGCTGGCTCCCTGCCATCGGGTGCCCGCCGACGAAGCGCAGGGATCTCTCTTCAGCCTCGAGTACGATGGCGTTCTTGGCGCTGGCGACGTCGGTGACGAGGGCGTCGGTGGGGGTGAGGTCCGAGATGAGGGCCGCCACCTTCGAGATCGGCGCGGCCAGCACGACGAGGTCCGCGCCCCGAACCTCTTTGAGCGTCGAGGGACGATTCACCGCGCCGAGCTCCGTGGCTTTTTCGAGCACATCGGGGGCGTCCACGCCGACGACCTCCCAGCCGGCCTTTCGGGCGGCGAGGCCGACGGAGCCCCCGATCAGGCCGACCCCCACGATGCCCAGCGTGCGGCTCAGGAGACGGCCCCGATCACCCGGTCGTTCTCATCCGAGTTGCCGACCGTCACCCGGCTCCACCCCGGATACCCTAGAGCCTCACCCTCCCTCACGAGGATGCCGGACTTCTCGAACTCTCCCGCCCCGAACCGTACCATCACGAAGTTTCCCTGCGAGGGGATAAAGTCCAGGCCCGCGGCCCCGAATGCCCCCTGCAGCCTGCCGCGCTCGCGGATCGCGAACTCGGCCCGCGCCTCTACCTTCTCCCGCGCGAACATCGAGGCCGTGGCCGCCACCTGGGCCGCCAGGTTCACGGAGACCGGAAACCTGACCCTCTCAGCATAATCCGCGACCCTTCCCGGTGCGATCCCGTACCCGACCCTGAGCCCCGCCAGGCCGTGCGCCTTTGAGAAGGTGCGGGCTACGACGACGTTCTCGCTTTCGAGGGCGAGCGCGTGGGAGTCTTTGTAGAGAGGATCGTCCACGAACTCTATGTAGGCCTCGTCCAGGATCAGGAGTACGTTCTCGGGTAACTCGTCGGCAAAGCTTCTGACCTCGTCCAGTTTCAGGTAGGTGCCGCTGGGATTGTTCGGGTTGCACAGGATCACGGCCCGCGTCTCGGGCGTGACGGCGGAGAGCATCGCCTCAGCCGGCAGCCCATGGTCCTCCATCAGGGGGACCGGGCGGGCCTTCATACCGAGGACGGCGCAGAGCATCGGGTAGAGGCTGAAGGATGGCCAGGGGAAGACGACCTCGCCGCCCGCGGGCAGGAGTTGGAGCGCGTTTAGCAGAACCTCGCTCGACCCGTTGCCGACGAGGACGTTGCCCGTCTCGACCCCCGGGTTGGCCTCGGCGATCACAGCCCGGAGTTGGGAGACGTGGCTGTCCGGGTAGCGGTTGGCGCGGGGCAGCGCCTCGGAGAGGGCGGCCTCGGCCTCGGGGAGCGGGCCGAAGGCGAGCTCGTTGGAGGTCAGCTTCGCGTAGTCGTCGGCCAGGCCCTCGGCGGCCATCCGCCAGGACTTCGGGGGGACGTAGGTCTTTAGGGCGTCGAGTTCGGATCTGAAGGTTACAGGCATCAGGTGTCAGGCATCAGCTTTCAGGTTGTGGTGGATGAGTCCCAGCAGGTAAAGACTAGGCTTCCTGTTGCGTTCTTGCAACAGGTTCGGTAGGACGAACCGGAATTCGGTTGCGCGGAATTTCCTGGTGCCCGAGGCCTGTAACCTGGAGGCTACGCTGCTACAATCCCAAACCTATGACGGAAGCGGAGAGACAGGCGAAGATTCAAGAGCTTCGGGAGCGGGTTGACGAGGTCGATCTGGAGTTGATCCGCGCTCTGAGCGAGCGGGCGCAGATCGTTCAGGACCTCGCCCGGATAAAGTTCGAGGCCGGGGTCCCGATCTTCGACCCGAAGCGCGAGGAAGAGATCCTGCGGAGGGTCGTGGAGCAGAACCCGGGACCGATCTACGATTCTTCCATGCGCGAGATCTTCGAGCTGATCCTGCACCGCATCCGTGACCTTGAGATACAACGCGGGGAGTTTCAGAGGTAGGCATGGACGTTTCTCAGACCGTAAAGACGGACGTAAAGACCCAGAACGGCATGATTCGGCCCGGCACCTTCCGGGTGATCGCCGGCCCCTGCACGGTCGAGAGCTACGACCAGTTCGTCGCCTCAGCCAAGGCCGTGAAAGAGGCGGGCTTCGAGTACGTCCGCGGCGGCGCCTTCAAGCCGCGCACCTCACCCTACTCCTTCCAGGGCCTCGGCGAGGAGGGGCTGAAGATCATGTCCGAGGTCGCCGGAGAGTTGGGCCTTAAGGTCGTCACCGAGATCATGGACCCATACGATATAGACCTCGTGATGGAGCACGCCCAGATCCTCCAGATCGGCGCCCGCAACATGGCTAACTTCTCGCTGTTGAAGCGCGTCGGCGCGGCCATCGCCGGTACGGACCACGGCGTCCTGCTCAAGCGCGGCCTCTCGTCGACGGTGCAGGAGTGGATCCTCGCCGCCGAGTACGTCACGGCGGCGGGCGGGGACAACGTGGTGCTCTGCGAGCGGGGCATCCGCACGTTCGAGACGGCCACCCGCTTCACCCTCGACCTCTCGGCCGTGATCGTGGCTAAGAGGCTTACGGACCTGCCCGTGATCGTGGACCCGTCCCACGCCGCCGGCCGGCGCGACCTCGTGGTCCCGCTCTCCAAGGCCTCGGTCGCCGCCGAGGCGGACGGCCTGATGGTCGAGAGCCACCACGACCCGCAGGAGGCGCTCTGCGACGGGGAGCAGGCGCTGCCCATCGAGGCGCTCCTGGGCTTGAAAGAAGAGCTCTCCCCCTTCGCCGGCGCGATGGGCCGGGAGGTCATCTAGTACCGCCGGGTCCCGGGGGCGCCGTGCGCCGCGTCGGCGAGAGGTTCGTCCTGGTGCGGGAGCTCGGGTCCGGGGGCATGTCCGCCGTCTTTCTAGGCCGCGACGAGGTTCTCGACCGTCCGGTGGCCGTCAAGATCCTGCACCCCGACCTCGACGACGAGGAGACGGGCGCCCTTTTCCGCCGCGAGGGACGCACGGCGGCCAGGCTCTCCCACCCCAACATCGTTCAGGTCTACGACGCGGGGGAGGACCTCCTGGACGGGCGTCAGGTCTCCTACATCGTCATGGAGTACGCGCCGGGCGGGGACTTGAAGGCGCTCATGGACCGGCGCGGCTCCCTGCCCGAGGGGATGCTCTCGCGGGTGGGCGCGGACGTGGCCGCCGCCCTCTCCCACGCCCACGAGCGCGGCGTGGTCCACCGCGACGTCAAGCCCCGGAACGTGCTTTTGGACGAGCGCGGCAACCCGAAGCTGGCGGACTTTGGGATCGCCCGCGCCCTGGACACCACCCAGGAGTCGCGCGCCGGCTCCTACCTCGGGACGGCGGCGTACTCCTCTCCGGAGCAACTCCGCGGCGAGAAGGTCACGGCCAAGAGCGACGTCTACTCCCTGGGCGCCACCCTCTACCACGCCGCCACAGGGGAGCCGCCCTTCACCGGCGCCCCGATAGAGGTGGCGAACCAGCAGATCCTCAAAGCGCCTGCCCCCCCACGCGAACGCGGCGCCTACATCGGCAAGGGCTTCGAAACCCTCATCCTCGACTGCCTCGCCAAGGACCCAGACGAACGCCCGGACGCGGCCCACGTCAACGACAAGCTCTTCCGGAGGGGCGTCGGCGTGGGGGCCTCGCGGCCGGAACCCGGCGGGGCGAGAAAGGCGGCCGGGGCCGCCGGGTTCTCCCGCGCCGTGGGGAGCGCCAAGGCGGCAGGGTTCTCCGGCGTCGAGGCCGTCCGCAGAAAGCTGGAGAGCGGGAGCTCCCGCGGCGTGGCCGGCCCGCCGGACGAGACCGTAAGCCTCCCCACGCGCACCTTCCGGGCCGGCTCACGCCAGAGGACTACGGTCGCCGTACTCGTCGGGGCGGTTCTGATCCTGCTCCTCGCCGGCGCCTGGGCGATGCTGGGGCCCGGGGCCAGGATGACGCAATCCTCGAACTCGAACGTCGGCGAACAGAAGCAGGCCGCCGCCCCCGAGCGGGAGCCGGAGAAAAGACCGGCCGGCCAGGACTCTACCGATGAGTCGGCCGGAGACGTCGCCGGCGGAAGCGAATCGGCCGACGACCCCGGTCCCGCGCCGCCGCTGGAGGAGGCCGAGCAGGCCGTCTTCCAGATGTACGTGGACCAGTCCTACCAGAGGGTCGATGCGACCTGGACCGCGCTCTCCGGACGCCTGCAGGACGAGGTGGGTTCCTCCCAGCAGTGGGCGGAGCAGGAGGACCTCTACACGTTCACCTACATGGATTACGTCTCGACGCCGGTGGCAACCGCGTCGGGGAGCGCGGCGCGGGTGGCGTTCGAGGCCAGGCTGGACCACACCTGGGGCTCCGAGGTCCTCTCCGGGACCTGGGTTTGCGTTGTCGAGGGCGGGGAGTGGAAGCTGGACCGCCTGGAAGACGAGAGGACCATGCCCGCCTAGCGCGTGCCCCGAGTAACGTTGTTCGGCACCGGCACCGCCTTAGCCTATAATCACGTGCGTGATGAGGCTCGCAGACAGGTTCGTTCTGGAGCGCGAGGTCGGTTCCGGTGGCATGGCCCGGGTCTATCTGGGCCGCGACGAGGTCCTGGACCGATCCGTGGCCGTGAAGGTCCTGAAGCCCATGCACGGGGATACGGACATCGGGGTGCGCTTCCGCCGCGAGGGACGCACGGCGGCCAGGCTCTCCCACCCCAACATCGTTCAGGTCTACGACGCGGGGGAGGGGGACCTCGACGACGCGGAGGTCTCCTACATCGTCATGGAGTACCTCTCCGGCGGGGACCTGAAAGAGCTTATAGATAGGCGTGGAAAGTTGCCCGAGGCCGATCTCGCCCGGTTCGGCGAGGAAGTCTGCGCGGGGCTCGCGCATGCGCACGGGCGGGGCGTCGTCCACCGCGACATAAAGCCCCACAATATTCTGCTGGATGAGAAAGGCCGGGCGAAGGTCTCTGACTTCGGGATCGCCCGCGCCCTGGACACCACCCAGGCCACCAGGACGGGAGCGTACCTCGGGACCGCGCTCTACTCCTCACCCGAGCAACTCCAGGGGCACAAGGTGACGGCCAAGAGCGACGTCTACTCCCTGGGGGCGACGCTCTACCAGGCCGCGACGGGCGGTCCGCCCTTCACCGGCACGCCCATAGAGGTCGCCAGCCAGCACGTCTCCAAACAGCCGCCCCCGTTATACGGCGCCGACGTGGGTGAGGAGCTGCAAGCCCTGATCCTGTCCTGCCTCGCCAAGAACGCCGAAGACCGCCCGAGCACGGAACAAGCCCTCTCCCGATTCGCCTCGATCGCCCCGACGGCGGCGCCTGTTCCTCCTGCCACTCCCGCCGCCGCGCCCCGGCAACCGCGACGGGAAAGCCCGCGTCCCGCCCCCACGATGGTCACTTCGGGAGGACGGGGTGGGCGCCGGGGTCGGATGGGCGGCGTTCTGGCAGCCCTGGCGATCCTGGCCGTGCTCGGCGTCGTAGGGGCCCTCGC
>JACDFX010000470.1 GCA_013815575.1 Rubrobacter sp. | reverse complement strand
GCCCGAGGGGGCACGAACGCGCTGTAGGGACCTCGGAGCGGGCCTACCGGTCGCTCCTGCGGGCCTACCCGCGCGGGCTTCGAGACGAGTACGGCGACGAGATGGCCCGCTGTTTTCGGGACCTGTGCCGCGAGGAGCTGGAGGACAACGGCGGCTTGAGTCTGGCAGCGCTGTGGGCCCGCACCCTGCCGGAGTTGCTCTACACCGCGCTCAAGGAGAGGAGCACTATGTTGGCCAGGAACACGTACCGATCCGTCGTCGGCGTTGCACTCGCGACAGCGTTCATATTGTTGCTGCCCTTGTTAGCGGAATGGGCCTGGAACCTGGCCGATTTCGTTTTCGCCGGTGCCCTCATCTTCGGCACTGGTCTCACGTATGTGCTGGTAGCGAGGAAGGCGGGCAATATCGCGTACCGATTCGCCGTCGGCATTGCGCTCGCGGCAGCATTCCTCCTCGTCTGGGTGGTCGGCGCCGTTGGCATCATCGGGACTGAGGACGACAACGCCAACTTGATGTATGTCGGGGTGCTCGCCGTCGGAATCATCGGTGCCATCATCGCGCGCTTCCGGCCACATGGAATGGCACGCGCGTTGTTCGCGACGGCGCTCGCTCAGGCGTTGGTCGCCGTGATCGTGCTGATCTTCGGGTTGGGCCTCCCGTGGAGCCCGCCGGTAGAGATCTTGGGGTTGAATGGGTTCTTCGTCTCGCTGTTTGTCGGATCGGCGTTGTTGTTTCGGTATGCTGCGCGGGAGCAAACTCCCGCGGGCGCAGGGCCGGAGGGTTGACCCGCAGCTACGTCCGAGAGAATCAGGCATAGTCGTCCCTATTCACCGGAGTGCGCGGAAGGAGCCCTACAGCATCACTTATGGTTCTTTGGTCGCCGGTCCAGACAAGTCCTCCTCTCCTAAGACTTGCAGGATCCGCCACCACAGACCCTGCCCGAGCCACGACTCGTGGCGTCGGTAGGCGGTCTCCCACTTGCCGAACTCCTCGGGCATCTCCCGCCACGAAGATCCCGTCCTCGCTACCCACAGGATGCCGCCGAGAACGACGCGGTGGTCGTTGGGAGGTCTGCCAACCCCGCCCCTTTGCGGCGGCAACAGGGGACATGCCAACGCCCATTGCTCGTCGGTGAGCCTCGCCTCTTCGGGCACGATCACCGCGGTCTCGGGCGGCCCTTCCCTGCCTAGCGCGTGCCTCGCCGCGCGTTTCGCGGCCCGGCTTGCCTTTCTACAGCGGGCCGCCACCGCCTGGTGCGTTCTCCTCCACGCCGACCACCCCAAGAGCAAGCGCCTTCGACCCTCCGGTTCGGCCATCGCCAGAACCAGCCTCCTCGCCTCCGGCACGGTCGGAGGGATCAGGCCCGGGTCGAGATCCCCCTTTTACCGACTCTCTCGGCTTCTTCTTCCTCGCGGGCGGCGAGACGAACGACGACCAGGAAGGCGTGGGCGAGCATGCAGAGGGTGACGTGGCGGTGCCAGGCGTCCCACCTCCTGACCTCGTAGTGGTCAAGGCCCACCTCGCCCTTGGCCTCGGCGAAGCACTGTTCTATGGCCCAACGGTCCTGGCACACCCCGACGAGTTCCTCGATCGGCGTCCCTTCTGGGCCGTAGGCCTGGTAGAAGCCCAGATCCTCCGGGTCGTCGGTGCTCCCGCGAACCAGGAGCCAGCGCCTCATCCCCTTCTCGGAGTCCGCCGCCAGGTCCAGACACGCCCACTCCCACGGACGCCTGCCACCGTCGTCTTGGGCGGGGCGCACCTCCGACCATACGTCCTCGGGCAGGCGCTCGACGTGCTGCTCTATCTTCTTCTTGCGCCCGCCGAGCGGGACGGCGTTGGTCTTCGGCACCATCACCGCGTAGGGACGCCCTCGCGCCTCCAGCCATTCTCGGAAGGAGTGCAAGCGACCATAGAACGAGTCCGCCACGACCCACCTAGCGGGGACCCCGGCCGCGAAGGCCCGCTCCAGCATCTCCTCGGCCAACTCCACCTTGTTGCGGAAGACCGTTTCCTCGGGAACGCCGGCCTCCTCTCGTCGGGCGGGATCGCCCGTCCACCCCTTCGGCAGGTAGAGGGCACGGTCGATGAAGGCGGCGCCCTTCCCCGAAGAGTAGGCAAGGAACGCGCCGACCTGGCAGTTGACCGTGTCGCCGGCCGTCCCCGTGTACTGACGGGCAACACCCACGCTCTTCTCTCCCCTCTTCAAGAAGCCGGTCTCGTCCACGATGAGGACGCCCGTCTGTTGGTCCCCGAGGTGCTCGACTACGTACTTCCTCAGGTCGTCGCGGACCGCGTCGGCGTCCCACTTGGCGGAGTTCAGCAGGCGCTGGACGCCCTGCGGGTCCCGCTCCCCGATGGCCTCGGCCATCTGCCAGCCGTTCTTGCGCTCGACCTGGCCGAGCAGCCCGAGCAGGTAGCGCTTGACACGCTTCCTGGCCTCCGATCGCACGAAGCGGTGGCCCACTCGCTCGTGTAACTCGCCCAGAGCCTCCGACCACCCGGCGACTGCGGCCGACTCGGCA
>JACDFX010000088.1:1404-6967 GCA_013815575.1 Rubrobacter sp. | reverse complement strand
TCAGGCTCCACCCCGTCCAGCAGGCGGGTGAAGACCGCCTTGCCAGACTGCCAAACGATCCCCAGGATCGCCGCCGCTATGAGCAGTCCCACGATGGGGTCCGCAAGCGGGTAGCCCAGCCACACCCCTAAAGCACCGAGCAGGACGGCGAGGCTCGTCCAGCCGTCGGTTCTTGCGTGGTAGCCGTCAGCCACGAGCGCCGCGCTCTCTATCTCCCGGCCGACCCTGATGCGGAATACGGCCACCGCCTCGTTGCCTATGAAACCGACCAGAGAAGCCGCCGCGACCGCCCACAAAAACCCCACGGGCTGCGGGTTCAGGAGCCGCTCGACGCCCTGGTATCCGGCCACCACCGCGCTGAAGAGGATGATGAGGACTATCACTACTCCCGCCAGGTCCTCCACCCTCCCGTATCCGAACGTGAAGCGCTTGCTGACGCCCAGACGAGTAAGGGCGAAGGCGATCCACAAGGGTACGGCGGTCGCGGCGTCTCCGAAGTTGTGGATGGTGTCCGACAGCAGGGCGACACTTCCCGACAGCAGCACCACGACCAACTGCATCACTGCCGTTGCCACGAGCACCACGAACGACCACTTGACGGCCCAGATGCCGCGCTCGGAGGTGGCTATGGTGGGGTCCACGGCCCCGTGGGTATGGCCGTGCTCCCCGTGCCCGTGGTGGTCGCGCCGGTGTTCTTCATTATGGTCGCGCGTCACGGGGGCGATTCTACCGCGACCCGGCTTTTTCACTAGGGTGCGTGGAAGAAACAGTCTGGTAAATAGCCGGAGGATGTTTCGGGCCTGCGTCTCGGTGGTGCGGAACGGCGATCGGGCGCGTGTTCGGTCCTCTGGGCCGCTTGCGGTGTCCCGCTCTTGGGGCGTGTTGTGAGGCTGAATAAGGATTCTTCCTCCGAGAGCGGGATTTTCGTCCGACGTTCCAGGTCCTCCGAGAAGGCCGCATCGGGCACCGCTACAATGCGATGGACGGGTGACGCTTCGAGGGGGAGTTCTGAAGACGCAGGTACGGACGATAACGGTTCATACGAAGCGCACCTTCGCCATCGCGCGTTCCTCGGACGATGCCTTCGAGCGTGTGATCCTGGAGGTCGAGGAGGACGGCGAGATCGGACGGGGCGAGGCCGCCCCCTCCGGACGCTACTACCAGGACGCTGAGGGTGTCGCCGCGGCGCTGGAGAGCGTCGAGATCCGGGACCCGTGGGACATAAGAGGCACGCTCCGCCGCAACGCCGGCCTGCCCCCGACCGCGCTCTGTGCCCTGGACAACGCCCTGCACGACCTCGCCGCCAAGAGGCTCGGTGTGCCGGTCTATCGACTGGTGGGCCTCGGCAGGCCGGAGCCGGTTTCCGCTTACACCCTTGGAATAGCCGACCGGGAGACGACGGTCGCGGATGCGGAGCGGCTGCGGGATTACCCGATCCTGAAGGTCAAGATCGGGGGCTGGGAGGACGTCGAGACGCTGCGGGCGGTGCGGGAGGTCTCGGACGCGGAACTCTGGGTGGACGCGAACGAGGCGTTCTCGACCGACGAGGCGGTGGAGCTCGCGCGCGGGCTGCGGGGGGTGGTCGGCATGATCGAGCAGCCCGTCCCCGCCTCGGCCGGCCCGGAGGCGTTGCGGGCGGTCACCGAGGCGGCCCATCCGGTGCCCGTTATGGCCGACGAGGCCGCCGTGGACGCCCGCGACGTGCCGAAGCTGGCTGGCTGTGTCTCCGGGGTGAACGTCAAGCTCGCCAAGTGCGGCGGCATCCGGGGTGCGCTCGAGATGGTCCACGCCGCCCGCGCCCACGGCATGAAGCTCATGCTCGGCTGCATGGTCGAGACTTCGCTCGGGATCTCCGCCGCGGCCCACCTCTCCGGCCTCTTCGACTTCGTGGACCTCGACGGCGCCATGCTTCTGGCCGACGACCCGTTCGAGGGCCCGGAGTACGAGCGGGGGCGCATCCTGCTCCCCGAAGCACCCGGCCTGGGCGTGTGGCCCGCGGGGCCGCGATGACCGACGTTCCGAAGCGCCGCTACGTCGTCCTGGCCGAAGGCCGTTTCCGCGGGGCGAAGACCGCCCACGGCGTGCTGCGCTACGGCGCCGACGAGGTCGTGGCCGTCCTCGACTCGACGCTGGCCGGCGGGAGCGTCCGCGGGGTGATGCCGGGCCTCCTAACAGACCCCGAACGCGACGCCCCCATAGTGGCGACCCTCGAAGAGGCGCTCGCCTTCTCGCCGACCTCCATACTCGTCGGGGTCGCCCCGGCGGGGGGGAGGTTGCCGGGGGAGTGGATGGAGACCCTGAGAGGGGCGGCCGGGGCTGGGCTCGAGATCGTGGGCGGCCTGCACCAGCGCCTGGCCCCTGAGTTCCCGGACGCCCGGGTGTGGGACGTGCGCGAGCCCCCGGCGGAGGCGCCGATCTTCTCGGGTGAGGGCTTCGGGGTGAAATCCAAGGTCGCGCTGACCGTCGGGACCGACGCGGCCATCGGCAAGATGACCGCGACGCTCGAGATAGAGGGGGCGGCCGGGCGGGCTGGCATCTCCACGGCCTTCGTCCCGACCGGCCAGACGGGCGTCATCATCGCCGGGTGGGGCGTGTGCGTGGACGCCGTGGTCTCGGACTTCGTGGCGGGCGTGTCCGAGGAGCTGGTGCTCCGGGCGGCGGAGTCTTCGCCGGGCCTGATCCTGGTGGAGGGACAGGGCGCCCTCTCGCACCCGGCCTACTCCGGCGTAACGCTCGGCCTCCTCCACGGCTCATGCCCGGATTGCCTCGTCCTCTGCGTCTCCCCCGAGAGAGGCCCCGGCTACGCGGGCGTCCCCCGCCCGTCCCCCGCCCGCGCCGTCAGGATCTACGAAGAGGTGGCCGCCCTCGTCAAGCCGGCCCCCGTCGTCGCCGTCAGCGCCAACACGAAGGGTCTATCGGACAAGGAGGCGAGCGCTTTCGTCGAGAAGGTTGCCGAAGAGACCGGGCTCCCGGTGGCCGACCCGTTCAGGGACTCCGCGGAGCCTATCTTGGAGGCCGTGCTGAAAGCGGAGGCGAAGCCGAAGCGTGCTGAAGAGTTTTATTAACTCGCGTTTTACACGCCCAAGCATCCCCTTATGTTAGAATCCCACCCGTGGCACGATGCTTGACGCTCAACGCTAGCTACGAGCCCGTGGCCCTGGTGCCGGTCAAGAGGGCCATCGTCCTCGTCGTCTCCGAGAAGGCCGAGATCGTCGAGGCGAACCTGAAGCAGAGGTTCCGTTCGGAGAGGTCGGAGTATCCTTACCCGCTCGTGATCCGGCTGGTCAAGTACGTCGAGATCCCGCGTCGCCTGCGCAAGCACGTCACGAACGCCATCCTCTTCGCCCGCGACAACTACAAGTGCCAGTATTGCTCCAAGCACCGCAACGACCTCGGCCGCCGTGACCGCCTCACCCGCGACCACGTAAAGCCGATCTCAAAAGGTGGCCTGAACACCTGGGACAACGTGGTCACAGCCTGCACCAAGTGCAACGCCCGCAAGGGCAGCCGTCTCCCGATGGAGTGCGGCATGTACCCCAAGACCACACCGAAAGAGCCGCGCTACGTCGTGATGGTCTGGTACTCCCGCGACCTGAACGAGGTCCAGCGCCGCTACGTGGACCAATTCTACGGCGGACAGCCGGTCAACTAGCCAGCCTGCTCCGGCCTCAGCATGTCAGATTCCGGCCACCCACCGGCGTCGCCTGGTTGCGGATGTGAACCGCCTTCCGGCAGCATCTCTCTCGTGGCGGAGCATCCGGCGTCTCGGGAAAAGATTCGCCTCGCCCAAAGGCGCGAAGCCGTAGCGTGCTGACGAGCTCCCAAAGAGAGCGTGCTGGCGGCTATCGGATATAATTCTCTCTCGTCGCTGGGCCACGGACAGGATTTCTTTGGATTACAACGGTTTCTCGGAGAGGGTCGGACGTATCGTAGGTAACGTCGAGCGTGCCGTGTCCGGCAAGCGTGAGAGTGTCTTTATGGCCGTCGTGGCGATGCTCGCGGGGGGTCACGTACTTATCGAGGACGTGCCGGGGGTGGGCAAGACGCTGCTGGCGAAGTCGCTGGCGCGCTCTATTCGGGCCGAGTTTCGGAGAATACAGTTTACGCCGGACCTTTTGCCCGCGGACGTTACGGGCCTGAACGTCTACAACCAGGGTGATGGGGGCTTCGAGTTCTGGGCCGGGCCGGTCTTCGCGAACGTGGTGTTGGCCGACGAGATCAACCGCGCCTCGCCCAAGACCCAGAGCGCCCTGCTCGAGGCGATGGAGGAGGGGTCGGTCACGGTGGACGGGGTTACGCGGCAGCTCCCGCAACCCTTCGGGGTGGTGGCGACCCAGAACCCCGTCGAGCACGAGGGAACGTATCCGCTCCCGCACGCGGAGCTGGACCGGTTCATGGTCAAGATGCGGATAGGCTACCCGGACGAGGACGCGGAGACGGAGATGCTCCGCCTCTCCAGGGACCCCGTCGCCGAGCTCTCGCCCGTCGTGGATGTCGAGGAGTTTCTCCAGATGCGGCGGCTCGTCGAGGAGGTCTACGCTAGCGAGGCCGTGCTACGGTACGTCGTATCGGTAACGTCGGCGACGAGGGAGCACCCCGGGATCAACCTCGGCGCCTCGCCTCGGGCGAGCCGGATGCTCCTCTCCGCCGCCCGCGCCCGCGCCGCCGCGAACGGCCGCTCCTACTGCTCGCCTGATGACGTCAAGGCGATGGCGCCGGGCGTCCTGGGGCACAGGATCATCCCCTCCGCCGGCGCGGGCGACGGGGGCTCTTCGGAGGCCGCCGAGGAGATCGTGCACGACATCCTCTCCTCCGTGCCCGTGACCGAGGCGGTTTAGGGACCTTGCCGCGGTGGGCCTGGAGGGACGGCTCGCGGCTCACCGTCAGGCCCACGTCCGCCGGTTGGCAGGTGCTCGCGGCCGGCGCGGCCGTCTTTTTCGTCGCCCGGCTTATAGGCACCACGCAGTTCCACCAGTTCGCCTACGCGCTCCTGGCCCTGCCTCTCGCCTCTTTCGTGCTTGGTGTCGCCGGGACCCGGGGGGTCCGCTTCTCGCGTTCGGTGCCTCCGGGTACGCACCTGACGGCGGGGGAGACCTCCTGCGTCGTCCTGGAGCTCTCGCGCACGCGCTTTGGCGCGTCGAGGGCGGAGGTCGTGGACCGCCTGCCCGAACCACGCGCCCTGAAGTTTCCGCCTCCCGCGGGTGGGAGTCGGACGGCGAATTTGGAGGCGCCGCTCTCCTTCCCGCGGCGCGGGGTCTACGAGCTCGGCCCGGCCGAGATCCGGATCTCCGACCCGTTCGGCCTGCTTGGCTTCTCCCGGACCTTCCCCGAGAAGACGGAGGTCATCGTATACCCGAAGACCCACGCCCTGCCCGGCTTCCCCCTGCGCGGCGGGGACATGGAGGCGGGCTCCCGCGGCTCTCGCGGGCAGCGCGGTGACGAGTTCGCCAGCCTGCGGGAGTACCGTCGGGGGGACGACCGGCGCCACATCCACTGGAAGAGCGTGGCCCGCACCGGCCAACTCTTCGTCAAGGAGTTCTCCCTGGAGGCCCCGCGCCGCCAC